>JAHJLF010000050.1 GCA_018821925.1 Candidatus Edwardsbacteria bacterium | reverse complement strand
ATTAAGATATCATTATTTTTTAGAATATTAAGTATTTCTTCCCAACTAGGTAAAATTTCTCTTGGTATGGTATCAATATCTTCTGTTGACAATCTAAATTTAATATAAATACAAACATCTTTATCGATATTATTTTTATAATTGTTTATATTGTATTCGTTTTTATTTGGTATATCATTAAGTGCATAATATAATGCCTGTAAAATTGTTGATTTACCAGCATTGTTTTTCCCAATAAATATATTTATACCAGATAAATCTTCAATCCTCAAATTACGATTCCCAACATCCACAAATTGGAAACATTTGAAGTTGCTTACGTCAATACCTTTAATATACATTTACCCTCCGATTTTCTATAGTTATCGTAACCATAGGCGGCCTACATCATCGGAATCTTGACCTTCTTCTTTTTAGCCACCTGTTTGGCAATGTCATACCCCGCGTCCACGTGGTTCCGACCTCACCCCTACCCCTCTCCAGATAAATCTGGCGAGGGAGGCCGGAGTTCACCAATTCGTTTTGCAACAATATCAAACTGGTTTACAACTTCCTCGTTGGAAAATCTAAGAACAGTTATATCATTCCGGCTGATTATCCAATCACGCAGCTTGTCATAATCCTTCTGGGTCTCATGAATACCGCCGTCAACCTCAACAATCAGTCTAAGCTCATTACAATAAAAATCTGCTATAAATCCCTCTATCACCTGCTGCCTACGGAATTTTAACCCGTGCATTTTTCGGTTCCTGACCCCATTCCAGAAGCATTTCTCGGCAAAGGTCATCTCCCGCCGCATCTTTTTGGCCAACTCAAGTTTTTCGTTCTTTATCCGGCGACCAGTACTAACACCTATGCCTTTAGTAACGTTCATATATTATTACTTTCACTCTTCCCTCTCCAAATGCGTTTGACCTCTCCCTTTCTCCCTCTCCTAATGCTTTAGGAGAGGGTTGGGGTGAGGTCAAAGAACGGTCTACATCATCGGGATCTTGACCTTCTTCTTCTTCGCCACCTGCTTGGCAATATCATACCCCGCGTCCACATGCCGCAGGATGCCCATCCCCGGGTCGTTGGTCAACACCCGCTCGATCCTCTTGGCCATCTCCTTGGTCCCGTCGGCCACCGTCACCTGCCCGGCGTGGATGGAATAACCTATCCCCACTCCGCCGCCGTGATGAATGGAGACCCAGGAGGCACCCGAAGCCACGTTGACCATGGCATTCAGCAATGGCCAGTCGGCGATGGCGTCAGAGCCGTCCTTCATGGCTTCGGTCTCGCGGTTGGGTGAGGCCACCGAGCCGCAGTCCAGATGATCCCGGCCGATGACGATGGGAGCTTTTATCTTTCCCTTCTTCACCAGGTCGTTGAACAGCAAACCGGCCTTGTCGCGCTCGCCGTAGCCCAGCCAGCAGATGCGGGCCGGCAGGCCCTGAAAATGGACCTTCTTCTGGGCCATCTTTATCCAGCGGGCCAGGTGCTGATTCTTGGGAAACAATTTTAACACTGCCTCGTCGGTCACAGCTATATCTTTGGGATCGCCGGACAGCGCTGCCCAGCGGAACGGGCCCTTACCCTCGCAGAACAGGTCGCGGATGTATTCCGGCACGAAGCCCGGCACGTCGAAGGCGTTCTTGATCCCGTGCTTTACCGCCTGCCCCCGAATATTGTTGCCGTAGTCGAAGGCAATGGCGCCCTGTTTCTGCATGTCCAGCATGGCCTGCATGTGTATGGCCATTGATTCGCAGGATTTCTGTTTATACGCTTCGGGATCGTTCTGGCGTAATTCGTTGGCCTGGGCCAGGGTCATGCGATGCGGTACGTAGCCGTTCAGCTCGTCGTGGGCCGAGGTCTGGTCGGTGACCACATCGGGGATCACGCCCCGCAGCACTAATTCGGGAAGCACCTCGGCGCAGTTGCCCACCAATCCGATGGAAAGGGGTTCCCCTTTCTTGACATACTCAAAGACCAGCTTTAAGGCCTTGTCCAGGTCGTCCACCATCATATCGCAGTAGCCGGTATCCAAACGCTTTTGAATGCGGGCCGGGTCCACCTCCACGTCCAGGATGACGCCCTCGTTCATGGTGACCGACAAGGGCTGAGCCCCGGACATCCCGCCCATGCCGCCAGTCAGCACCCACTTGCCTTTTAACGTGCCCCCGAAATGCTTCTGGGCCAATGCTCCGAAGGTCTCGTAGGTCCCCTGTAAGATTCCCTGGGTGCCGATGTAGATCCAGCTGCCGGCGGTCATCTGGCCGTACATGATCAGGCCTAAGGCCTCCAGCTTGCGGAAATAATCCCAGTTGGCCCAATGGGGCACCAGGTTGGAATTGGCGATCAGCACCCGGGGGCAGTTGGGGTGGGTCTGCAGAACGCCCACCGGCTTGCCGGACTGCACCAAAAGGGTCTCGTCGCATTTTAATTTTTTAAGCGACTTGATGATGGCATGGTAGCAGTCCCAGTTACGGGCCGCCTTCCCGCTGCCACCGTAGACTATCAGGTCATCGGGCCTTTCGGCCACCGCCGGGTCCAGGTTGTTCATCAGCATCCGCATGGCGGCTTCCTGCTGCCAGCTCTGGCAGGAGATCTTGGTGCCGTGGGGGGAATGGATAATTTTAGACATAAATTTATAAACCTCGTTTATGTATGTTTACCCTGTAGGCACAAATTCTATTTGTGCCTTAACTAAATGAATCAAAACATCCGACCGGGTTTAATATCCAATACATCAACCTTAATATCTTCCGGCGGTGTTCCCTGATATTGATGCCAGCTTGACCATCTGTACTCTTTGATGTCATTGACCAAGCCGTGTTTTAAGGGATTGCGATGAATATATTCAATATGCCGTTGGTAATCTTTAGATGTACGGATTATATGGTCCATGAACTGGTGTTGCCAAACCTTGCCTGTCGTGTTCAACCGAGCATTGATAGCTTTTGCACAAAGAGCTTTAATCGTTGCCATTATTCTTGAGATATTGGCACTTTCGCCGGGTTTTATAATTAGATGAATATGATCGGGCAACAATGCATAACCAGAAACAAGAAAGCCCAATCTTTCTTTTTCTGTAACAATGATATTTGCCAATATTATGAGATTTTTCTCATTTACAAATAATGGGATGCGGCCTTCCGTTACGCTGGTGATAAAATAAATTGCTCCCGGCAAATAAAACCTTTTTAATTCTACGTGATGCATCAACATTCTTCCGTCTTCACAAAACACCCATCGTTGATTATTTAGGCACAAATAGAATTTGTGCCTACGTGTTATACGTTACGCCGGACTTGGTCATCTATCGCCTTCAACCGGGCCAGCAGAGGCGGATGGGAATAATGAAATATCACATACAGCGGGTGCGGGAACAGGTTGCTTAGGTTCTTCTGGCTCAGTTTTATCAGCGCCCCTTTCATGTCAGCGGCCGAGGGATTGAGCTTCAGCGAGTGGGCATCGGACTGGTATTCATATCTTCGGGACAGCCAGTTCATGAACGGCGACAGAAGCAGATTCAGCGGTTCGAACAATATGGCCGCCACGTACAAGGCCACGCCGACTATGGCCCCGCTGAAACCTGCCCGCCCGAAAAGATCGCCCAGGCCGATGGCATTGTATATCCAGGGGTGGGCCAGTATGCGAGAGGCCAGGAACAGCAATATCCCGGAGAAAACCGATACCGTGAATATCAGCTTGAAGACGTGTTTCTCTTTCCAATGACCGATCTCGTGGCCCATTACTGACAGCAATTCCTGGTGGCTGTAGTTTTTTACCATGGTGTCGTAGAACACGATGCGGCGGGTCTTGCCCATCCCAGTGAAAAAGGCGTTGTCGTGGGTACTGCGCTTGGAAGCATCCATCTGGAAAACCCCGGCCAGGGGGAAATCGGCTTTCCTGGCCATTTCCAGTATCTTATTCTTCAGTTCTTCATCTTCCAGCGGCACGAACTTGTTGAACAGCGGCATCAGCAACACCGGGGCGATGAATATCATCAGCAGGGAAAAGATTACCACCAGGCCCCAGGCTGCCAGCCACCACCAGCTCTCCAGCCAGTTGATGAAAAGATAGAAACCGGAGAACAGCAGGCCCATCAAAAGAGCGGAGACCAGCAGGCTCTTTATCTGGTCGCCTATCCAGGTCTTGGGGGTGATGGTGGAGAAGCCGTATTTTTTCTCCAGCTTGAAATCGGAATACAGCGAGGCCGGTATGCCGGACAAGTAGCCTATAAGCAATAAAACGAGTATCACCGCCAGCCCCTGCAGCAGCGGCGCGACCTTCAGCGCATCGGCCCACAGCGTGATCTGTGGCACGATGCCGGCCGCAAAGAGGATCACCACCACAGCGGTTGAAATAAACTCGCTCCAATACCCCAGTTTGGTCTTGTCCGCAGTATAGCGGGCGATCTGGGCTATCTTCTGCTCGTCAAAAAGGTCCGAGACCTCCGGGGGCAATCCTTTTTTAATGCTGGCTCGGAGGTACGACAGATTAAGCCCCGACAGCAGGCTGGAAACAATAAATCCGAAAAGCAGGATGCCGATTATTAAAATCATATTTTGATAATCGCTGTCACGTTGGTTGTTATAATTTTATGGCCTTTCCCTTTCCCTCCCCTCGAGGGGAGGGAATTATAGGGTGGGGTTATTCCAAACTTCCGATGGCTTTCTCAACTTCCTCCAGCACCTCGGCCGATTTCACCAGATCCTTCATGATATTATGATCGGAATACAGGGGCCGGTCCTCCTCCAGATGCAGCACATGTTTGCGGATTACCTCCCGGGCCTTGTTTACGCCCTGGCCGAAGCTGAAATCCCTGAAATCCAGGGCCTGGGCGGCCGCCATCATCTCGATGCCCAATATGCCGTAGGCGTTGTCCAGTATCTGGTTGTTCTTGAGGGCGGTATTCATGCCCATGGATACGAAGTCCTCCTGGTCGGCGGCCGCCGGAATGGACTGGATGCTGGCCGGCATGCACAGGATGCGCTGCTCCACGATCAGCATGTCGGCGGTGTACTGGCTGAGCATCATCCCGCTGAACATGCCCGCTCCCTTGGTGAGGAATGATGGCAGGCCCACGCTTAAGGCCGGGTTGGTAAGGCGGTTCAGGCGGCGCTCGCTGAGAACGCAAACCATGGTGATGGCGGCACCGGCCATGTCCATGGGCAGGCAGACCGGCGAGCCCTGAAAATTGGCCCCGGTCAGGGTCAGTTTGAACTCCGGCAGGAAGATGGGGTTGTCGCCCACCCCGTTCAGCTCGATCTCCACCTGGGATTTGGCATAGGCGATGGCATCATGGGCGGCGCCGATGACCTGGGGCGTGCTTCGCATGGAGTAGGCGTCCTGCACCTTGGTCTTGATCTTACCGGTCTGAAGGTCGCTGCCCTGGATGCAGGCCAGGATGGCCTTGGAGCTTCGCTGGGCGCCCTTGAAGCCGCGCACCTGGTGGAGCCGGATGTCGTAGGGCTTCAGGTTGGCCATCAGCGATTCTAAGCTCATGGCGCAGGCGATCTCGGCCTGCTTGAGCCAGCGGTTAAAATCGTACAGGGTCAGGGCGCTCATGGCCGTAAGCAGGTTGGAGCCGTTGATGGCAGCCAGACCGTCGCGGGCCTGCAAACCGGGAACGGGGATGCCGGCCTTGTCCATGGCCTTCTTGCCCGGCAGGCGCTCGCCTTTATAAAAAGCCTCGCCCTCGCCCATCAACAGAAGCGCTATCTGCGACATGGGGGCCAGGTCGCCGCAGGCTCCCACCGATCCCTTTTGGCAGACCACCGGGGTGACCCCTTTGTTCAGCATATCGATATAGGTCTGGGTTATCTCCGGCCGGCAGCCGCTGTTGCCGTGGGCATGGACGTTGATCCGCCCGGCCATGGCGGCCCGCACCTGCTCGATGGGGACCGGTTCGCCGATGCCGGCGGCATGGTTGTATATCAGGTATTTCTGGAAATCCTTCACCTGGTCGTCGGTAAGCACCGTCTCCGAGAACTCCCCGATGCCGGTGTTGACGCCGTACATGATCTCCCGGGCCTTGATCTTGTCCTCCAGCATTGCCCGGCATTGTTTGATGCGCTCCAGGGCTTCCGGGGCCAACTCGACTTTTTCATTGTGGCGGGCGATCTGCACCAATTTTTCAACGGTCAATCCCGCTCCGCTAAGTATTACCGGCATAACAAGCTCCTTTAAATTGTAAATTGATTTCGTAATAGTTTATTTGTTATTTTAATTTTCCTATATTGCTTTCCACGGCGTGTAGTATGGTGTTGGCCCCGATCAAATCGTTGATTTCCTCGATATCCCGATAAAATTCCCGATCATATTTAAATGATTTTACCCTGGCCCGGATGGCCTGGTAGGCCGCATTCACCCCTTTGCCTGGTTTTAACGGTTTATGAAACTCCAATCCCTGAGAGGCGCATAATAGTTCGCAGGCCAGCACATAACGAACATTGTCGCAAATCTGTCCGGCCTTGCGAGCCCCGATGGTGCCCATGGAGACATGGTCCTCCTGATTGGCCGAGGTGGGGATGGAATCCACCGAAGAGGGATGGGCCAGCACCTTGTTCTCGGAGACCAGGGATGCCGCTGTATTCTGCACTATCATCAAGCCCGAATTGAGGCCTCCGTGCTGGGTTAGGAAACCTGGTAGCCCCGAGAGGGAGACATCCAGCAGCCGGGAGATGCGGCGCTCGGAGATATCGGCCAGTTCGGCCGTCGCGATGCCCAGATAGTCCATGGCCAAGGCCACCGGCTGGCCGTGGAAATTCCCGCCCGAAAGCACCTGGCCTTTGTTCACGATCACCAGCGGATTATCGGTTACGGAATTAAGCTCCGTTTCCAAAACCTGCCGGATATGCTGCAAGGCTCCCTTGGTGGCTCCGTGGACCTGCGGCATGCAGCGGAGAGAATAGGCGTCCTGCACCTTCAGGCACTCCTTGTGGGACCGGCGGATCTGGCTGCCCGTCATCAGCCGCCGAAGATTGTCCGCCGAGCCTCCCTGTCCCCGGTGCGGCCTCAATTTTTGGATCTCCGCGTCAAAGGCCACATTGGTTCCCCTTAAAGCTTCTAAGGACATGGCCCCGGCTATGTCGGACATCTTGCACAAACGCTCGGCCTCCAGCAGATTCAATATTCCGATGGCCGTCATCACCTCGGTGCCATTGGTGATGGCCAGCCCTTCCTTGGCTTTAAGGATCAATGGTTTCATCCCGGCTTTTTTCAGAGCTGCGGCCCCGCTGACGATCTTACCCTTATAAAAAGCCTGCCCCCGGCCGATCATCACCAAGCCGATATGGGCCAGGGGCGAAAGGTCGCCGGAGGCCCCCACCGAGCCCTGCCGGGGAACCAGAGGAATTATATCGTTGTTTATAAGCCCCAATAGTTGCTGGACCACGATCGGCCGAACGCCGGAAGCCCCCTTGGCCAGCTGGTTAGTCTGCAGCAGCATGATGGCCCGCACCTGGTGCGGCTGGAACACCTGGCCCACGCCGGTGGCGTGGCTTTTTATCAAATTCTCCTGCAGTTGGTCGATCTCATTCAGGGATATCCTGACCTCGGCGAACCTGCCGAACCCGGTGGTGATGCCGTATACCGTCCGGTTCTGTTTTACGATCTTCTCCACCACCGCCCGTCCGGACTTGATGCGACTTAAGGCTTGGGAAGCAATGGTGATAATTGATGGATTATGGGCAATTTTCTCCACCAATTCCAGGCTCAGATTGCTGCCGGTGATGACGAATTTAAATTTCATAAGCCATTTCAAATAATATGAGTTAATTGTTTATTTTAGCCCAAAGTCAAAGAGAAGTCAAATAAAAAAGAGCCTCTCTTCGGGAGGCTCTTTTTGGAAAGACAAATTAATAGCCACTGATATATTGCCGGTACCCAGGGTCTGTCTTTTCCTCGGAGGTTTTGGAATAAATCAGGTCGAACTTCCCTATTCCCGCCTTATCAAAGAAGATGAACTGCCTTCCATTATCATATGTCCAAATATCCGTCGGTCTGGTTTGGAGCGCATTAGTGGTGATCTCCCGGTCGTCCCATGGGCCGTATTTTATGTAGATCCGTCCTCTTTCGGACTGGCTGCCTTTAAGACCACCGGCAAAGTTCTCGGTAAAGTTCTGATCGGCATATCTACAGCGCTGGGCATGGGCAATCAGCGCCTCATTTTCTTTTGTTTCCGGAACAGGATCCCTTTGTTTCCAGAACCTTCTCAACAATTCTTTTTTGCCGTTCTCGTCAAACTTATTCAACAGATCGATCTGCTGCTTGGTCCCGATATATTCTATCCTTGAGTAATAGTCCCCGCCGTCCAGCATCATCTGTCCTATCTCCGCGGCAATCTTCTCCTTCTCCGCCAGCATAACCATTCCGGGGTGGGTGATCTCAAAATTGGCGTAGCTGCTGGCCAGGACACTTGAGCCCTCAATCAGTTGAGCCCGTAAGCGATACCTGCCCTCCGGCAGGTCGTCGGTCCTCATCCCTCCATAGTCAGAGAGCTGTCCGCTGCTCGATGAAATCTCCTTATTGCTGATAATCTTCTGGGCAGGGTCCTTTTCCGAAAAATATAAAACCCTAAGATACCTTTTATTCAGTGTGTCGGCAGCTGCCGCCAGGTTATAGATCTCGTAATAATAATACAATCCATCGTCAAAGGCCCTACCGGGCCACGGTTTAACCGTCAGGCTTCCCTTTCTGAACCGGCTTTTGGCCGAATCCACCGAAATACCGGAAGATAGCTCGATTTGGCTGATGCTCAGCATGCTGAAATCTGGCACATCGAAGGTCGTGTCAATGGTGCCTTGTTTTTTACCGGCCAGGTCGCTGATTGTCATTATAAGATGATAACTGCCGGGCTTTAATCTCCGGGCTTCGATCTGGTCCAGCATCACCATGTCCTTTTGCTTCATCATCTGCTCGGTGGGCATGGGGGATAATGAATTCCAGCCTTCGTTCAGTACCAGGGTGCCTTTCTGATCTTTAAGCATTATCTCGGTCCGGAACCGCGCCATTTTACGCCCCAGGGTGTCCATGGCCGTAAAATCGCTGGCCCTTAAGCTCCAGTAGATTTCCTGCCAGGCCTGGCCGCTGTCGCTGGCGAAGGACGCCCCGTCCACCCAGAATTCCAGCGCCCCCTTGGATTTTAGCGGGAAGGCCCCGGCCAGGCCGAAAATGAAAATCAGGATACCAACTGCCAAAGCGGGAATATTCGCCCGTCTCATTTGTCTCATTTCTAAATCTCCTTGTTAGCGTAAACTATCCGGTAATCCCCGAACCCGTGCCGGTCCAGGAAAATTATCTTCAGCCCCTCCTGATAAAAATACCAGACTTCATAGGGCGGGGAATCAATTTCAAAGGGATGCTTCTCTATCTCGTCAGGCTGTCCGTATTTTATATAGATCCGTCCCATGTCGGTCCTCCAGCCGGGCCTGATGCTGGAGCCGAAACTACTGTTGGCGTAGTTAATTTTCTCATAATGCGTATCGCGGTATTCGTTTTTATCGGTGTCTGGGGTGGGGTCGCGGGACTTCCAAAAGACCCTCCACAGGCTGTCCCGTTCTTCGGGCCCGGCCTTTTTAAGACTGTCGAATTCGCTCCTCCTGGAAATGTATTCCACCTGGGCGATCTTTTCCTCGAAATCGCCCCTGGTGAGCAATGCCGGGTTTTGCACCACCACTTTATATTGGCTCTGCCATAACAGGTTTTTTTTCTGGTCGTTAAGAACCAGGCCCAGCCGGTAATTGCCGTCCGGAAAGCTGTCGACCGGGATGATCATCCTGGCCTCGCGGCCAGGCCGCTCCTGGATCCCCTGGGACCTTTCCCATACCGTCTTCTGGGTCCGGGGGTCGCTGAGGCTGGCTTTCAAATCCAGGCTGTCGGAACCTTTGAGATAAAGATCCACCCGGAAGATTATCGGCCCGGCACCATCGCCGTAAATCCGGTTGGGCCAGGGGATCAGACTGCCGTTGTAATCGCGTTCAAACCTCACCCCGCCGATATAATTTCCGCTGGAAAGGGCCGGGATCGTCAACTGCTGGTCGAATTGGCCCACCCGGTCCGAATTTTCATCCCGGCAGGTTATCTTGGCCCGGTACACGCCGGGGGGAAGCGGCAGGACCAGGGTGTCGGCCAAAATACTGTCGCCTCTCTGTAGATGGTGATAATTTGGGATATTAAATGTCCGCTCCCAGCTATCGCCGGCCGTTTGCCGGCCGTCCTGGTCATAGATGATGATGGCGATGGTGTATCCCGCTTGGTAATTTTTTCCGTCGGCTATGAACTGCAGCTGGTCCATGGCCAGCGAATAGGAGAATTCAATATTGCTCCGGCCCAGGCTGTCCCTGAACAGAACCTTCTGCAGATAGAATCTCAGGGTTCCCTGGCTGGCCTCGGTATACTCGGTCATCATCTCCGGCCGGCTGCCCATGGCCCTGGCAGATGGAACAGCTATGATCAAAAAACCGAGGAGGACCATTATATGTTTGGCTTTTATTCTCATCATTTTAGTTTAATCCATTTTGATCATATTATCAAGTGCCGGCGGAGGGGGATCGGTTAACTGATTTTATCCGGTATTTCAGCAGGAAGTAAAATATGACGCCCAGAAAAACAGGCAATAAAACCAGCAGCAGGGGATTGATCTCCCGGCTCTGGGCGGTCATCATCAGCCCGCCCCGGGCCGAAGCATCCATGGACCGCAGCCAGACGATTTGGGAGCCTGATAACGAGTCCCCGTTGCTGGAATATACCTGCCCCGGCAGGGTCAGGCTGTTCTTAAGCCAGGTGCTTCCGGCGGCCGGAATATTGCTGGTATCCCGGCGGGGCAGGTAGCGTTCGTAATAGCTGTAATATATCCACCATTTGACGGCCCTCTTGGAGAAGATCACCGTGTCGGTTTCGCTGGAGAAATTATCCAGGCGCGAAGATCTATAGGACCACACCAGCTCCAGCGATCCGTCCTTTGCCTCGATCTCCTGCTTGGAGACGGCGCTGACGCCTTTTTGTTTCTCCAGGTCCTGCCCGGGGAAATCGAACATTTTGCCCGGGGCCCCCGACCGGTAAAACCTGGCCAGCATGGGCTCCAGGGTTATCCTATAGGTCCGGCTGCCGGAGAGGTCCCTTCCCGCCTTGGTCTGGATGTCCACCGATATGCAGCCGGATAAAAAAAGCCAGCAGGAAAGGCCTGCCAGCAGATGGGAACAAAGGCGAACCCGGTTCATTCGCCTTTGTTCTTTATCAGTTTTAGTCGGAATATGTCCTCCCTCTCCCTCTGCTCCAGAACGCTTTTAATGTAGGCCATCTGGCGGTACAGCCGGGGAATCACGATCTGTTCCAGGGCGTTGACCCGGCGGGTGGTTTTCTTTATCTCCTGGCCCAGTTTTTTAAGGCGGGTCTCCCGCCCGGCCACCTCCACCAGCAGGTCTATCATCTCCTCGAAATTATCAGCGGTCTTTATCACCCGGCCCGGAGCGATAGCGGCGTTGTATCCCCGTTCGAAGGGATCCCGTTTCAAGCTGCGGGCGGTGGAGACCTCGGGGATCTTGATGCCCCAGACGTTCTTCTCGGCCACCTCCAGCATCACCTGGCGCTTTCCGGCCAAAGCCACCGATTCCAGCAGGGGCTTGCCCTCTATGGAGGCCGAAATATTAAGCTGGTTGACGGCCTCCTGGGACACCGCATTGAGCTTGTTGCGCGATTCCAGGGTGTTCCGGACCACCCCAAAGAATTCCGACACCAAGGCATCGCGTTTCTTCTTCAGCAGGTCCACCCCCTGTTTGGCCAAAGATACCTGGGCCTTGCGGGCCAACAGGTTCATCCTGGTTGGTGATACGTTTTCCATTTATTGAAAATAGTTAAATAATATTACGATGACTGTAGACAGGAAGATTTTTTATTAGGAATCCATGAAACCATGAATAAAAACTGGAAACATTATAGATTCCTGTATTCCTGGTTTCTTTATAAAATAAATTGTTTTGCCTTTGGTGCTTTTTTCAATCAATTATGTGCTCTGGGTAACATTAGAATTTAAAGCCGGTGATTTTCTGGTATTGGGCAATCATGTCCAGACGCAGCTTGCGCCCGTATGCGCCTGTGGTATCGGCCGGCTTTTTATTTGCCGCCAGTTTTTCAAACACAAACCCGCTGTCGGCCAGGATAAAATTGTATTCCGGATCGGCCCGGTATTCGTAGAAAGTAGCCTGGCCGGGGATTATCTCGGCGTCCACGAAATTGCCGTTCTTATCGGGGCCGGTGCCGGAGATGACTTGCGCTGTGATCCTGATGCTGTGCCGGCCGGCCGGAAGCTTCAGCAAATAAAGGAAATACTTCGGCAGGTTATTGTAACGTTTTTTCACTTCCCTGATATTGGACAGGACGGAAAAATCCAAACTATCCTTCATCGCGACCAAGGCGGCGAATTTCCCGGCGGCGTCCAGAGGCTTGCCGTCCAGCTGGAAGGTCACCGGCACGCTGTAGATGTTCATCAGCAGAAGCAAAGCCCCGCTGTCGGCTTCGGCCATCGATTGTTTGGGCTGGACCTGGACCTTGCCAGTGAGCACTATCTGATAGGTGCCGTCCTGCATGTAGCCGATGTCCATGATCTGGAATCCCGGCAGCAGGACCGCCTTGGCATTGGACTCTATGAAATCCTCCTGGAGCACTGCGTTCCTGACGGTGGACTTCGATTCCACCGTCACCCCCGCCTGTTCGATGGCCTGGCGCTTGGCATCCAGCACCGCCTCCTTGTAATCCTGCTGGCGGCTGGTTTTTTTGCCGTCGTCCAGACCCTTGATGGTAACGTCAATGGTTTCGCATAGCGCTGTAGTACTGAGTAGTAAAATAGTAAAGAAATAAAGACCTGCGTGATTGTATAAAGAATGCCGCTTTATCATACCTCTCCGATCCAGCTTATTACTTTGATACTTATCTACCGCTCTTCTTTGCCGTACATCTGCTCCATGGTCTCGCCGTGGTAATACTTGTGGATATGGTCCTTGCTGATGCGCTTGAGCTCCTTGGCCGGCAGATCGGACATCAGGTCCCAGCCGATCTGCAATGTCTCTTCGATGCTACGGTCAGTCTGTCCCTGATTGATCATCACCTTCTCGAAGCCCTCGGCGAACTTGAGGTACTTGCGGTCGATCTCGGTGAGGGCCTCCTCGCCGATGATGGCCACCAGCTTGCGCAGGTCGCGGCCCGAGGCATAGGCGGCGTATAACTGGTTGGCCCACTCCCGGTGGTCCTTGCGGGTGTGCCCCTCGCCGATGCCGTTGTTCATCAAGCGGGACAGCGAGGGCAGGGGATCGATGGGCGGGTAACAGCCGATGCGGTGCAGCTGGCGGGACAGCACCAGCTGGCCCTCGGTGATATATCCGGTCAGGTCGGCGATGGGATGGGTGATGTCATCGTCCGGCATGGTCAAAATGGGGATCTGGGTGATGGAGCCTTTGCGCCCGTGGATCCGGCCGGCCCGCTCGTAGATCTGGGCCAGGTCGGTGTACATGTATCCCGGATAGCCCCGCCGTCCGGGGATCTCCTCGCGGGCGGTGCCCACCTCGCGCAGGGCCTCGCAGTAGTTGGTCATGTCGGTTAAAATGACCAGCACCTGCATGCCGTGGTCGTAGGCCAGATGCTCGGCGCAGGTCAGGGCGCAGCGCGGGGTCAGAATGCGCTCGATGGTGGGGTCGTCGGCCTTGTTCATGAAGACCACCGTCTTGGCCAGGGCGCCCGATTCCTCGAACTCGTTGATGAAGAAGGCCGCCTCGCGCGAGGTGATGCCCATGGCGGCGAACACCACCGCGAACTCCTCCGTGGTCCCCAGCACCTTGGCCTGCTTGACGATCTGGGCGGCGATCTCGTTGGCCGGCAGTCCGGCTCCGGAGAAGATGGGCAGTTTCTGGCCCCGCACCAGGGTGGCAAAGCCGTCGATGGTGGAGATGCCGGTCTGGATGAACTCCTCGGGCTTGGCCCGGGAGGTGGGGTTCATGGGTTGTCCGATGATCTCCAGCCGTTTCTCGGGGATGATGGGCGGCAGGCCGTCTATGGGCTCGCCCAGCCCGTTGAAGCGCCGGCCGATCATGTCGCGCGACACCGGGATCCGGGCCACATCCTCCTTTAAGCTGACCGAGCTTTTGGCCAGGTCCAGCCCCCGGGTCTCCTCGAACACCTGGATGACGGCGTATTTCTCCGAGACCTCGATGGTCTGCCCGCCCTTTTTGCTGCCGTCGGGGAGTTCTATCTCCACGATAGACCCGTATGACAGCCCCTTGGCGTTGTCCACGAACAGCAACGGCCCGGAGATGTAGGAAATGCTCTGGTATTTCTTGGTGGTTAAGTCCATGAATGCCTCGTAATTTAATATATCAAAATGAATTTATTTACTTTTAGACCACCCCTCGTCCCCTCCTTGATCAAGGAGGGGATTAAGGGGAGGTTTTCAAGGTTCTATCGAACCTACACCCCCAGGCCGCACCAGCGGCCTTGTTAATCTCAGTCGGACTCAATCTCTTTTAGCACTTTGCCTGCTTTATTTTTCCAAGCCATTAATCCATTGGCCGAACCCCCATGGACGACAACCGCTGCAGCACTAGGACTGGAGAACTCCGTATCTTTCGTGAAGATGAATTTATCTTTTTTTACCTCTAAAGTCCCATCTGTTTTTAAACGTTCGCGCAAAGCTATTGTGTAAGGATATTCGTGTGCAGATTCACGTTCATTTAGTACAGCCTCCGAGCCTTTAAATACTAAAAATCCGTTAGGGCTACGTGAACCTGTAGCGGTTAAACCTTTAATCTTACAGTATAATAGCTTGCTTTCCGATTTTTCTGATTTGTTAAACTTGACAGGGAGAAGAAAATCAGCTCCCAAAACTGGCAATAATTGATGAATACGTTCCAAGAATATTTCCATATCTTCTCGATCCGATTCAGGCAATTTCGATCCGCTTGCTTGGCCATTTATCAACAACGCTCTACCAGTCTCTTTAGCTTGTGCAATAAGCCGCCCTTCAAGGTATCTTATGTGTGCTTTGGTAAGGTTTTCATCCTTACTTATAAAGAAAATAATATTGTTCCAAAAATCTTTATCAAGATGCCCCCGTAATCGATCCTTTATACATTCTGCTTCCCCAACATAGACAGCAGATTTACCTGTATTTATGTCAAAGCCCGTTAAAAAATATATACCTGAATTATTAGATTCATCCCTTGAAAGCAAATTGTCGTATTCACTCCTTGGAGCAGCAATTGCTTTCCCGGTCCAATTAGATATTTCGGCAACACGGAGTCGTTTCGCGTCTCCATGCACCAAAAATATTTTGATTGTTGCACTTGGCATTTTTACCCGTCGGCTTTGATCTGCTTCACCAGCTCGGCCAGCACCTCCTCGGCCTTCTCGGTCGGCACCTGGCAGGTCCCCACCTTGTCGTGGCCGCCACCGCCGTACTTCAGCATCAGCGAGCCCACCTTGGTCTGGGAGCTCCGGTTGATGATGCTGTGGCCCACCGCAAACACCACGTTCTGCTTCTTGAGGCCCCACATCACCCGAATGGAGATGTTGATATTGGGGAACATGCCGTATTCCACGAAACGGTTGCCGCTGGGGATCTCTTCCATCTGGCGCAGGTCCACCACCAGCACCTTGTCCTCCACCTGGGAGTGGCTCTTGATCATCTCCTTGTACATCCACTCCGATTCGTGATAGCGCTTGACCCGTTCTACGACGTCCGGCTGCTCCAGGATCTCATCTATGGGCATGGTCCGGCAGGATTCCATCAGGTCCTGCATCAACTGCATATTGCTGATGCGGTAGTCGCTGTAGCGGCCCAGGCCGGTGCGGGGATCCATCACTACCGCCAGCAGCAGCCAGCCCCGGGGCTCGGCCACCTCCTCGATGGTCAGATCGCCGGAGTCGGACTTGTCCACTGCGGTCATCATCTCGGTGAAGCGGGGGAATTTTTCGGCCCCATTGTAGTGCTTGTAGATCACCCGGGCGCAGCTTTTCTCCGGGCTGGACCAGCCCTTGTAATCGGCCGGAAAAGCCTTGCGTTCCAGCTCGGACATGTGATGGTCGAACCACATCCCGCAGCCCTTGGCATAGGGCACGTTGGCCAGCACGTCATCGGCCGTGACCTCGACCTTGCCGTCCTGAACGTCCTTGGGATGGACGAACAGAATATTGTCGATGATGCCGGCCTCCTTTAACAGGACGCCGCAGATCAATCCGTCGAAATCGGAACGTGTTACCAGACGCATAATTCACCTATATTTAATGATTATTTTATAAACACCCTGTCATCCTGAGAAAACTTCGAAGCCACACAAGTTGAAGGATGATATTGTCACCCGTTCAACCTGCCGGACATATTTGCCCCCTCAGGGTGACAATTCAGAGAGAGGGTTTATTTTCCCGCGAAGGTGTCGGCCAGGCCGGCCATGAACTTATCCATATGTTGTTTGAATTCCTTCTGGGGGACCTCCTTGAACCGGGCGCACTGCTCTATCTGCGGGAGGTTGAGAATATCGTTGATATGCATCTTGCCTTGGGAGATGGCCTTCTGGCACTCGTCGTACAGGGCCAGGATGGCCTTCAGCATCCAGTAGCCCTTTTCCAAAGTACAGTGGCCGTCCACCTCGGAGAAGGCGTGTTGCTGTAGAAAATCCTCTCTGAGCATCTTGCCCACCTCGATGATCATCCGCTCGTTGTCCTGCAGGGCGTCCGGCCCCACCAGCTGGACCACCTCCTGCAGCTCAGCCTCCTTCTGCAATAATTCCATGGCCCGCTTGCGGACCACGTCGTAGTCGCCCACCACGTTCTCCTTCAGCCAGCCGGTAAGCATCTCGGCGTACAGCGAATATGACCGGTTCCAGTTGATGGCCGGGAAGTGCCGGCGCTGGGCCAGCGAGGCATCCAGTGCCCAGAAGGTGCCCACGATCCGCAGGGTGCTCTGGGTGACCGGCTCGGAGAAGTCGCCCCCCGGAGGCGACACTGCGCCTACCACTGTCACCGAACCGATGCGGCCGTCCGAGCCCAG
Source organism: Candidatus Edwardsbacteria bacterium (assembly GCA_018821925.1). NCBI lineage: Bacteria > Candidatus Edwardsiibacteriota > Candidatus Edwardsiibacteriota bacterium. Next base: position 27,894 of record JAHJLF010000050.1, on the reverse strand, counting down.
ACAGACCGTCCGTCCGGCTCTTTCATAGAAAGCGGATAGCTTGCTGGACAAGTAGGTGGGGTAGCCCTCCTCGCCGGGCATCTCCTCCAGGCGGGAGGAGATCTCGCGCAAAGCCTCGGCCCAGCGGCTGGTGGAGTCGGCCATCATGGCCACACTGAAGCCCATGTCCCTAAAATATTCGGCCAGGGTGATGCCGGTGTAGATGGAGGCCTCCCGGGCCGCCACCGGCATGTTGGAGGTGTTGGCTATCAGCACCGTCCGCTCCATCAGGGGGCGTCCGGTCTTGGGATCTTTTAATTCCGGGAATTCTGTCAACACTTCGGTCATCTCGTTGCCCCGCTCGCCGCAGCCCACGTAAATGATCACCTGGGCGTTGGAATGCTTGGCCAGGGTCTGCTGCACCACCGTCTTGCCGGAGCCGAAGGGCCCGGGGATGGCGGCGGTCCCGCCCATGGCCACCGGAAACAGGGTGTCCAATATCCGCTGGCCGGTGATGAACATCTCGTTGGGATCCATCTTTTTCTTGAAGGGCCGCGGCTCGCGCACCGGCCAGGCATGCATCATCTGCAGTTTGGTTCCGTCTTCCAGCGTAGCGATATCGCCGGTCACGGTGTAATCGCCTTCTTTGACGATGTCCTTTATCTTCCCCTTGACCTTGGGGGGCACCATCACATTATGCACGAACCATTCGTTCTCCTGAACCTTCCCCAGCAGGTCGCCGCCGGAGATTTCGTCTCCTTTTTTTGCCACCGGTTGGAAATGCCATTTCTTGTCGCGATTCAGGCTGGGCACCTCCACACCGCGGGCGATGAAGTCACCTTCCTTTTTCTTGATCTGGTCCAGGGGACGCTGGATGCCGTCGAAGATGGCCTCCAGCAGGCCTGGCCCCAGTTCCACCTTCAGCGGCTGGCCGGTGGTCTCCACCTTCTCCCCCACGAACAGGCCGGAGGTATCCTCGTAAACCTGGATGAAGCAAGTGTCGCCGTCCAACCGGATGATCTCGCCCACCAGGCCCAGCTTGCCCACCCTGACTATGTCATACATCCGGGCGCCCATCATGTTCTTGGCAATGACCGCCGGCCCGGATATCTTCTGGATGATTCCCTGCATAAAAACTCCTGGAACGATTTATATAAAGATGTTATTTTTCACTTTAAATATAACCCACCTGGCTTATTTCCAAACAATTTACGAATTAATACTTTTTGACCATTTGATATCGTTTGCCATTGTACCACCAAGAAATCAGCACAACAGAACTGTCAATGGCAGACAATGTATCTGATATTTCCAAACCTGTGCTAATTGTATCGGGCAGCCAAGTATCAGTTGTGGTTATCTTCGCAGTATTAACACTAGTTTCCACAGATTTACACCCACCTCCATTGCCCGGACTGGAAAGTTTCTTATTACTACTCAAAAAAATATCCACCTTATCGGAATCAGAACCGGATTTAATGCTTGAGTAATTAACCGCCTGATAGATCAGGGTAGAATTTAGCATACAACTACCGTAAGAAATGCACAACGTGTCTGTCAAAGAAGTTATTGTAACTTCCGGGATCAATTCCGGTTCGGTTGTTTTTTTGCTGCACCCCAGAAAACATAAAGAAATAATGGTTATCGTGGGCAAAACAACCGCGTTGATTCCTTTCACTTGTTCTCCCTTGGTAATTAGTAAAACTAACCTTTTCCAGAAAAACCCTGACGATCGACGTTCAATTATAAAACCTTATCCCGGCCTCCAGCAACTTATCCTTGGGCCGGACCTCCAGCTGATCCAGGAGGTTGTAATTAAGGAACAGCATCGACCCGCCGGCCCCGCGCCGGAAGTGCCCCTCCAGCCCCAGGACGTATGTCTGCAGGACACGGCCGTCCCGCCGCACATTGGCATTGGCCAAGCTTTTAATATTGACCATCCAGTCGTGGCTCCGGAAAAAAGCCCAGCGGTTCTCCTGGGTCAGCTCCCAGCGGTAGTTATGCCCTCCGCCCAGCACCGCCTCCGGCAGCAACCCGAAAGCCCTTTTGATGTACAACCCCAGCCGGGTGTTGTTTGAAAACCGGTTGCCTGGGGCCCAGCTGTTCTCCCCTATCAAGCGACGACGGTATTCCCCCAGGCGGTAGTTCTTGGAGAATACCTCCAGGAACTCCTTGTTCCAGTATTCGGTGACCCCGTCGTTCCGGTCGATGTCGTGAAAGCAGAAGTGCTCCAGTCCGGCCCTGAGGTTGGCCCGTTTCAGCCGGATCTCCAGCGAAGGAGTGATGCCGTAACGGACATCCCGGGGATCAAAGATCACCGCCCCGTCCTGGCGCCCCATTCCGGTCTTCATGTACAGGAACCAGTCGGAGTAAATCAGGCCGCGGTAGGAGAAGAACACGAACTCCAGGTCGGAATTGGTCTCGATGAAATATCGCCGGCGGTATTCGATATCCTTGTGATTGGCGAAGGCCATCACGTCGCCCACCATATGGTATTCCGGCATGAACTCGAACCTGTCCAGCACCCGCTTCAGCAGGTCCAGGCCGGGAACCACCATGGCAAAACCGGGACAGGCAAATAATATTAAAAGAACAATGCTATATATTCTTTTCATTTTGAACAAAATCGATGTATTAACACAAATAAAAACGAACGTTATTGTACCGAGTCACAAGTTGAAACATCTGGTCTTATTATTTCCTGATTGTACAACCAAACTGAGTTAGAGAGATTGTTATACGATGAGTTATAGTAATATATCGACGCTAATATTGAACCCATACAAGTAAAAAAGCCTATATCCGCATATGTCGGTTTATCAGTCACTTGTGTAAGTTTGGCTCCTCCGATAAAAAGCCCAACACCAGCACCAATCAAACAATAACTTGTAATTTTCTTTTGACAATAGGTTTTATATTCTTGCATGACAGAAGGGAACTTATATCCTAAATCATGAATTTTTGAAGTTGAGTAACGTTTGTCATTTAATAATACTTGATAGTTACCCCAAAAATCTGAATGCAGTTTGAGCGTCTTTTCTTGATAGTGCTTAATATAACCATTTGTATCAACCATCGTACAACATGAATTGCTTTGAGCAAAACTAAATTTCGTAATAAATAACATTACTATAAAGGTCAGCAAAGATATTATAATTCTTTTACTGTCTTGCATAATATTCCCTCATCTAATTAAGAAGGTTTATTTCAGCTTGACGTAAAACCCGATAGCCTGCTTGACCAATTTTGAAAGATAGGCCTCGCCCGACTCCACCACCCCGCCCTTGGGAACCGGGAACGGCAGGATCACCGGCAGGGCCCGGCCCTTGATCAGGCGGTTGATGTCATCCCCCAGGTCCCCGCCCAGGTCCTCGTTGACCGCTATCATGCCGTAGCTGTCGCTCTTCATCAGCTCCAGCACCTTGCTGCGCATCTCGTGGATGTCGGCCACCTCGTGGGTCTCTATGCCCGCCATCCGGAATCCGGTGGCGGTTCCGGGGTCGGTTATTACGGCTAATCTTTCCATATTCTATTTGATTGCTTTCCTTATCTGTTCGGCCATCTCCCTGGCCTTCTCTGGGCCGATGATCATCGGGGCCGCCTTCTCCAGCCCGGCGGCTAATTTCTCTAACTGGTCCGGCTGGGGATTTTTCTCGTCCAGCCCGGCCTGCTTGATCTGGATCATCAGGGCGGTGTCGGCGAAGTCGGTCAGGTATTCGGTGGCTATCTTCCGCACCTTTCCCATCACATCCCCGGTCCCGGCGGCCGGCCCGTCGGTCGGTGAGGATAGGGCTTTGTCCAAAAAACTTATGGCCGATGGTATGTCCGGATTCTGGTCCAGTATCAACCCGGCCTGCCCCTGGGAGGTTATCCTGGTGACAAAGGTTCCGTTCCCGGCGCTGACCCACAGGGTGTCCAGCGACGACAGCCCGACGATATCGTATATCTGCCTGGCAAACTGGGCGCTCTGTACTATGCCCCCCTCGTCCCCGTGATACTGGCAAGCGCCTGATTGATCTATTGCGAAAGCAGCTTTCTGTCCAACCACTTTTGATTTTAAGGCGTCATTTAACGACATCACATCTTCCTCCTGACCTCGGCGGAGATGCTCTTCCAGTTGGCCTTGGGATCCAGCTCGCACAGGACGGTCTTGTCGGAGGACATCACCATCAGCACCTGACGGTCCTTCCCGCCGACCGCCACTTCTTTGACCTCCCCCAGGTTCAGATTGTTGGATATTACCGAGGCGGCGTTGACCCAGAATTGCACTATCTCCGAGGCCTTGTCGCCCAGCTTCCCCTTGGCCGAGCCGGACACCTGGCTGTCGCTAACGTAGACCGCAAAGCCCAGCACCCCTTTTATTCCGGTTAGATCTTCCATCGTTCTGTCCCCCTTAAAATTTCGTGATCCGGCACATCACTTCACCAGATGGAGCCATTCGTAGACCAGAAAATGCAGGCGGCCGATCAGCAGCGAGATGCGGGCCATCACGGTGTAGCCAAAACTAGCCCCGAAGGCCACCATGATGAAGACCATTCCCAGCCTGGACCCGATCTTGACGGCGCCTTTGTGGGCGATTGAGAAATAGAAGTAGATCAGGGTGACTATTACCCCGATCACCATTATGACGTTATTTATGGAGGTCAGCGGAACCAATGTGCCCCGGATCTGGGGCAGCAGGATCCCCTGGATCTGCCCGGTAATGCCCAGCCCGGCGGCAATCCCCACCGTCAGGGCGATGGACCAGCGGGACAGCCAGGAGATCTTGGGTATCCAGCGGGCCAGCATGATCAGGCCGAAGGCCGCCGGAATCAGTAAGATCCAGCGCTCGGCCCCCTGCTCGGTGATGAACTTCTCTATCAACAGCGGCTTGACGTCGAAATAGAAGACATACAGTATGGCGTAGGCGGCCGAGATCCCCACATAGAGGTGCTCGGCGAACTTGTAGAAGGGGTTGTCCTTATAGAGAAATGAGAATATGGCCAGGGTCAGCCCGGCCGCTATCCAGGTTCCGATTATCTGCATCATGCTTGTTTCCTCCTTCTGATCACGAAATAGCCCACATTGCCTATGAGGATGAACCCCAACAGCAGCAGGTGGGCGTAAGACTGGGCCACCATCCCGGCGATGCCGGTCCCGGCGTGCTTGACCAGGGTCTCGTATTCGGCCGCCCCTTGCAGGCCGCCGATCAGGCCCTTGATCTGTTTGGCCTGCAGATAGTGGAACATGTCGGGGGCGACGACCCCGGTGGCCCCGATGATGATGTTAATCCCGTACCTGGCCCCGGCGAACTGGATCCACTCATCCCCGGCCTGCCCGGCCTCCAGGCCCACCAGCAGGTCTATGTCGTTGTAATTATGGATGCCTTTCATCAGGGGGATATCGTCGACCGGAGTGCCCCGGTAATCGCTGGCGAAGAAGTCGCGGATCTCCCGCCCCATCCCCACCATCTGGGCCCGGTAGCCCGGGCGGTAGCCCAGATTGACGTAATCCACCCCGTATTTGGCGTCGAACTGGGGGGCGATCTCGTTGAGGCCGATCTCGCCGAACGGCAGGCCCAATGCCCATTGTCCTATCATTACCACCTTATGCTTTTTGGTAAATGCATGGCGAAGGGTTGACAACAGCATGGGTTGAACTTCCGGCGCCGAGGAGGCGTCGTAATCGATCGAGAAAAGTATCACCGAACCCTCCGGCAGTTTCTCGATGGAATCATAGGCCGTCTGAACGGGCTCGGAAACCCTTACCGGCAGGACCATTTTAAACACCACCGGAATCAGCACTACGATGAACAGCAATAGATAGATGATCCGGCTGTCTATATTGGCTATCTTTTCGAAGAATTTCATTTCACCATCTCCTTTATTACCTTAATTTATGTAAGGTAGGTTCTTTCCAATCCCAGGATGACCCGGAGGGACATGGCTATGGTCCCCAGGGCCACGCCTATGACGATGCCCCTCTTGGCGGCCATCTGGGGGACCTCCATGATCCAGTCCTGGATCAGCGGAAACTTGTCCCAAATCTCGGCCCCGATGGGCACCCGGCCCAGCATCACGATGGCAGCGGTTATCAGCAGCAGCGTGGCCTCCAGCGTTCTGGCCCGGAAGGCCCGGTAGGCGGCCGAGGCGATGAAGAAGGCCAGCAGGGAGAACATGGTGGCCTGCAGGGGAATGATGAAATAGGTATAGACGTACATGAAGGAGGACCCCAGGCTCAACAGGGATTCACTGGTGGCCCAGGTGTAGATGCCGACGATCATGGTCCCCAAAAAACCGATGATCAGCACCAAGGCGAAGGGCCAGCCCGGGGCCTTGCGGACTATCTTCTGGATGTTGCTGCGCAGCAGGCTGTCCATCCCCAGCAGCATGGTGAAGCCCAGCACTATGGAATACCATAACAACAGCCTCTGCTGCATGGTTCCCAGCGGCTGATGGGGGATGAAGAAGGTGACGATGATTATCAGCCCGGTGATGAAGGTTATGGCCAAAGGTATCTCTTTTTTCATTTTATATCTCCTTCCCTTTCGGCTAACCGGTTATGAACCAGTTTTTGACGGCCTGGAAGACATCCATCATCCAGGGGTTTCCCGCATTGTTCAGGATGTATCCCGCCGTGCCCCAGACGGCCATCAGGGCAAACCCGATTATCAGGAAGGCCTTGACGAAATCCTCTCCCTTGAGGCTGCCCAGCAACTGGGGATCTTTTTTTAGATAACAGGAGGCCGCCAGCATCTCCTCGCCGATCAGGGTGTAATCGCAGGAGGCGATGAAGAACGGCAGCTGGGTGATGGCGGTGGTGCCGGCTATCTGGATGGCCCCGATGGAATGGCCGGTCTCGGACATCAGCAGGGCCTCGGCGTAGAAATAGCCCATGAAGAAGATCGCCCCCGGTTTCTGCCGGAGCATCATCCCGTCCACCCCGGCGGCGTAGCCGAACTGGTCGGATGTCAAAAAGCTGACATTGCCCTCCTTGTAGAGGTCGGGCCGGCCCGGCTCGGAATAGGCCTGTTGCACCGTCTCCTGGGCGGCGGCCATCACCAGCGGGTCCCAGTTGGGGACCAGCAGTTCGGTGCCGTGCTGGGCGCAGCGCACCGCCACCTGACGGAGGATGGCCAGGGCGGCCACCGTCACGATATCCTTGATCTCGCCCAGCCCGAAGGAGAACATAATGGGCTTGCCCAGTTCGGTGGAACGGCCCACCGCCTCGTCAATGGCATCCAGCCCCTGGATCTTTCGGATGAACAGTTCTTCGCCCTTCTTGGCCCGCTCGATATACCAGATAATCAGAAAACAGATGATGATGGTCAGTATCAGCACATTTCCCCGGCTGCGATCAAACCACTGGGCGGTGGCGGTGGCCGGCCCGACTGTTACCGCCTCCGAAGAATCCGGGAAGGCGACCGCTCGGACCTGGTAATAGTAGTTCTTGTGGCTCTCCACATTGTCGCGGTAATCGTTCTTGCCGCAGATGACAAAACCCACCTCGGCAAAGGGCCCTTTGGCATTCTCGGCCCTCAGGACCTGGTAGCCCTTGAAGACGGTGGCATCCCCCTGGTCCCGGGGCGATCTTCCCCAGCTGACGGTGATGGAGCTCCCCTCGTCGTTGGGAGTGTCCACCGCCTTGACATCCACCGGCGGCTCCAGGGCCCGGGCCGGGGACAGCAGACAGGCCAGCGTCAGAACCATGAATAACTTTTTCATAGGACACCTATCTTTGTGTTTCCGTTTTATATTTTGTCCGGGGATATCTAAGCCGTCAACAGCTGATATCTGATATCCTCGGCAGGAAGCCCGAAATGCTTTCCCCGGGCGATAAGTTTCAAATTAACCACCTCGAAATACTTCTGCCACAAAAAGCCCAGCGCCACATCGATCCCCAGCGGGTCCCCCCGGTAGGCCAGGGCCTTCCGCCGCCATTCCTCCTTGTCTCGCTTCTCCTCCCGGCCTCCCTGGCTATCGTCGGCGGTCAACAGCCGGTAAAGGGGCGTTCCCCTGACGGAGCGCAGGGCTCTTTTGGATTCCTTGGGATCCAGCAGGGCCGCGTATTTTTCCCTGGTCAGCAGCTTGCCGCCCGGCAGATAATACCCGGCCGCCTCCGGCAGGTCGATCTTCTCCCGGGCCATCAGCCGCCGTAGCGCTTTGGCATTCAACAGGTCGATCTCACGGCGCAGAAAGTCACGGACCAGGCTTTTGTTGTAGCCCAAGCCGGTCAGGCCCTTCAAAGACTGACCATAGTAGAACTGGTCCAAGGCCAGCTCCAGACCGGCCAGTTTATGTTCCTTCTGGTATTCGGGCATGGCCCGGGTAAGGGGCACCGCCAGTTCCTCGCCCCAGGTGGCCAGGGTATCGGCCAACTCACGCAGATCGGACTTCCGGCACAGCTCCATCAATTTTATCTTATCCAGATTACCGGCCGGCAGCACCGCCCGAAAGATCTCATCCGTCTCCCAGCGGTGGTGAATGCCCCGGATCACCGCCTTGACATTCTCCAGGTCCCATCTCCGGAGGATGAGGCCGATCAATTTACCGGGGCTGCCGTCGGAGATCTTCCGCATCAGCCTGGTCGAGGAATTGAAGTTGGCCGACAGGGCCTCCTCGGCCGCAGCCAGCCCGGCAAAGCGGGTTTGGGCCTCCTGCCATTCCTTGGAATAAGAACTGCCGGCCAGCCACTTGGCAAAGGCATCAAAACCGGACAGGCCGAGCAGCTCCTCATAGGCTCCCGGTTTCAACAGTCTGCTGTGCTGCCCTTTAAGCCTGGCATTGATGTATCCGTAATCGCTGGGCATCTTTTATCCCCACAATGTTTCAGAGATGTGGGCCACCAGTGAGGGCCGGGCCCTTTCCATCCGGTCGGAGAACCGGTTGAGAACCGAATGGCTGCCGCTTTTATCGCTCATGATGATCCCCTCCTGAACCTGGGGGTCCGGCTTCACCTCGGCCTTCAGTTTGGCGGCCTTCACTATTTCCTGTACCATCTTCAGGTCGCCCGGGCTGGTCAGCACCACCGTTTCCCCCGGCAGATCTGCCACCGCCTCCTGCAACATGCTCTTTAAGGCCTGCCGGTATTTTTCCTGGGGCATTTTTTTGATCTTCTGGTAGGCCGCCTGAAATATCCCGTCTATGATCCGGCTTTTGACCTCCAGCAGGATGGCCATGGCCTGAAGATTGGCCGCGCTGTTGGCCTTGGCCATTTCGGTCCTTTCCAAAGACTGGCTGTCGGCCTGGAACTTCTGCTCCAGCTCCGCAGCCTGGGCCTTGGCCTGCTCGATTATCTCGCCGGCATTCTTTCGCGAAGCATCCAGTATCCTCTGGCGCTCGGCTTCGGCCTCCCGCTCGATGACCTTTATCAGTTCGGAATTCATTTTTTTGAATATATTTTATAATTTTAGTTTCATTGAATACAAAACCAACCAGGGAAAGGTTTCCGGAGGCGGGCGCCCTTTAAAAAAATTGAAGGGCCGCCCGCCTTAAAATCTTTTATTACTTCATGCCGATTATCATGATGGCGATGACGAATCCCAGAATGATGATGGTCTCGGGCAAGGCCTCCAACACGATCATCAAGCCGCCCACCTCGGGCTTCTCGGCCATGGCTCCGGCCGCGGCCGCGCCGATCTTGCTCTGGGCCCAGGCCGTGGCGAAGGCGGCAAAGCCGATGGCCAACGCGGCCCCCAGGGCCTTCCAGATCACGATGTTCTGGGAGAACGGGGCGGGCTGCTGGGTGGTCTCGCCGGGAACGGCCGCGCCGTGGTCCTGGGCCAGGGCCAAAGTGGCCAACGGCATCAATACTAAGGTCAACAGGGCAATAGCCAGAAGTTTTTTCATTTACTTACCTCCTAATGTTTTTAATGGTTTGTATTTTTTACCGGAATAATCGTGATATTTGAACTTGGTGAAAAATTCCACCACCTGGAGACGGAAGGACTGCATGATGGGGCTGATCAGGCCCAGGGCAAAGAACAGCGGGTGCACGATCAGGGCCGCCACCAGAAGCCCGGGCAGGCCGCCGATGGTCCGGCCTATCAGGTTGGCGGCGTAGGCCAGATAGGCCGCCGACAGCCCGATGGCGAACAGACGGGCATAGGACAGGATATTGCCCACCGCCCCGAAGATCTCGATGGGGCCGGCCACTCCGGCCAGTATCCCCAGGGTCACCGCGCTGGCTCCGGTCAGGATTATGGAGGGCCACATCAGCCAGGTTGGCAGCATATTGACCATCGTGGTAAAGAACATGCCGAAAACGCCGAGGACCCCGAGGGCAAAGGCCACCGGCTCCAGGATATGGTGCAGGTCGCGGTGCTTGATGCCGGTGTGAAGCATGATGCCGAACCCGACGTACACCTGAACCGCTCCGAAAATTATCGCGATTTTGAACAGCGTCATGATGGATTCGCTGCTCATCCGGTTGAGTTTTTCCGACATCGGTTTGATCCAGTGCATATGCTCACCCAGGTCGCCGAACAACTCGCCGTAGATTACCCCGAAAAGAAACGTCCAGAACGCACAGTATAAAATAATTATTGACAGTTGTTTCGCGAGGTTGTCTGTAACTTTTACCTTGAAGAGTATTTCAACTGGTTTGAATAAGAAAAATCTGCTTTTCTGCACCAACATCAATATACTGATGATTAAAAGTACGATACCATAACCGATATCGCCCACGATGAAACCGAAGAACAGTGGGAAGAAAAAGGCGATGAATGGGGTGGGATCCACCGTGCCGTATTGGGGCGGATTGAAAATGGAAAGTGCCAATTCGAAGGGTCTGATCATTTTGCGGTTCTTCAGGATCACCGGGACATTGGGAGCGTCGTGGTGGTCAATTTCTAAAACCTGGACCGTGACCTTGTCGCCGAATTTTTTAAACAGCATCTCTTTCAGACCGGGCAGATCCTCGGCCGGCAGGTATCCCTGAAGATAGAAGGTGAACCGCCCCTCCGGCAGTTCCTCCTTGGCCTGCAGCCGGGCCAGCTCGTCCCCCACCATCAGGCGGTAGGCCTCCAACACCGGTCCCTGCTGACGCGAGATATCCGAAATTCTTTTGCTTATTTCGGAGATCATCTCCGGCAGTTGGCGGCTTTTTCCCTTAAGCTGACTGACCGCCTCCGCCATATTAAGCGAGGCCACCGCCGAGGGCAGCTTCAGCTCGTTGACCCCGGCCTTGGTAAAGAAGCCTTTTATTTTTTCTTCGTCGTCTATATGGAAGACCGCCAGGACGGCTAATTTTTTCTCATCGATCTGGTGGCGGTAGAATTCAACCCGCCCTTCCGTCAGTTTTCGCAATTCCTTTTGCAGGGCATCCACCGCCGCCGATTCCTGGATCTTGGCCATAAAACCAAAGGCCTTGATCCTCCGGCTGGGCTCCAATTTTGACATCAGCGGGGATAGGGCCTCGAAGGCCGCCCGGTAGTTCTCGATCAGCGCCAGCTCGTCGCTAAAATCCAGCTTTTGTTTGACCAGCTGGTTGATTTCGACCCGCTGAACCAACAGATCGGCCAGCAGCTTTTCCCAATCGGCTGGCATGACCGCCTGGGCCTGGCGGCCGTGAAACTCCAGAATGGTCAGCAGGCCGTCCAACTCCTGCTGCAGCCTTTCCATGGTGTGTTTAACGTCGGCTTCCCCGCTGTCCAGCACGGCAGGATGAAGTGTCCCCTGATTCTTTACCGGGGCAATATGCAGCCGGCCCATTTTATGGAGCAAGCGGATAACCTCGGCGCTTATTATCTTCGGGCCCACGATCAGCACCCGGCTCATGGAAACGATCATCTATCGGTTCTCCGGAAAAACCTTTTGGATGATCAGGTCCACGGCCTGGCCCTGTTTGGCCGCGGCCTGTTTCTCCAGCTGGCCGGCCTGAGCGACGGCCTCTTTTTTCTTTTGTTCGATCAGCTGGAGGGATTTTTGGGCAATATCCTTCTTGCCAACCAGGGTTCTCTCCTCTATGCGGGAACGGGCATCGCCCATAATAGAGAAAGCCTCGGCTTTGGCCTTCTCTATTATCCCATCGGCCTCCGCTTTGGCTTCTTCCGTTTTCTTCTGAAGTTCCTGCTCCCTGTGTGCCAGGCTGCGGATTATCTGTTGTGCCTGATCCTGGTGATCATTATGCTTTTCCGATGACACAATCTGCTCCCGTTTAATATAAAATGTTTTTGAATTCTTCGGAGGCCCTTCTCAGCAGCAGCCGGGCCATGCCCAGGTTTCCGGCGCCCTGCTGCATAATCACGCTCAGATAGAAATCCGTCCCCACCAACTTGATCAGGACGGTCAGTTTCTCGGTGGCTATGGTCTGCTCGGAGATACTCCCCAGCGAGAGGCTCTCGGCCGCCCGCCGGGAGGCGGACAGCATGGTGGCAAACTCGGCGTCGGCCAGGGTGGGGTCCAGGTCCAGCCCGGACTGATAGAATGTTATCCCGATGCCGTCGGTCCCGGTAAGGCTGGCGCCCAAGGCCCCCGGGATATTATCCACCAGCTCCTTTATCCTTTGTTCGTATCCCTGGGTCATGGTCTGCTCTCCCTCCCTAAATTTTTAAACTGAACCGGACAAGAGACGGATCTATTTTTTGAACAGCTTGCCGAACAGGCCCTTTTTGGTCTCCTTTTCCACGATGGCGTACCGCTGCTTGGCCTGGCTGTTGTTGGGGTCCCATTTGAGGGCTTCCTTGAACTGCTCCTTGGCTTTCTCTGCCATTCCGGCCAGTTGGTAGATTATGCCCAGGCTCAGGTAATGCTCGGCGTTGTATATCTCCATTTGAATGGCCTTGTCGCAGTACATTTTGGCCTCCTCCAGCGGGCCGCCGGCCTTGATAACGGCTATTCCCAGCCGGTCGTAATAGATGGCCTTCTTGGGTTTGAGCTTGGCAGCCGCCCGGAAGTACTCCACCGCCCGTTTGAATTCATTGGCCTTATAGGCCTCCACCCCATGGCGGTAGGCCATATCCGCCTGATTGTCCTGAACCGAGTGGGCCTGGACCCCGGAAGCCCTTTCGGACAGCATCTTGTTGTACTGGGCCCGCCGGTTCTTATCTATCAATGTATGGTAGGCCTCGTTGATGTCCTGAAAGGCGGAATTGGCCAGCCCATCCTTGGATTCTGCGGGATTCTTGTCGGGATGGTGTTGCATGGCCAGCTTCCGGTAGGCCTGTTTTATCTCGGCCTCGCTGACCAGGCGGTCCACCCCTAAAATAGAATAATAATCCTTCAGTTGGGTCATTTTTTATTTCTTCCTTGCTTTTTTTAGGGGGGCTTTCAGGGAAAGTCTTTCCAGGGTCTCGGCCGCCAGGATATTCTTCGGCTCCAGCTTGGCGGCCTTTTTACAGGCGGCCAGCGCCTGGGCATTCCGGCCCAGCTGCTCGTTGACTATGCACAGGTTCAGCCAGGCCCGGGTGAAATGGGGGGCCAACTTTACCGCCTGCTTCAGGGACCTGGCGGCCTTGCTCCACTCCCCGGCATGGGTGTAACAAACCCCCAGCAGGTTGTAGATATCGGCATAGCCCGGTTTTAATTTTTTAGCCTGTAGAAAATATTTGACCGCCTCCTGGCAGCTGTTGTCCCGCAATGCATCCTGTCCCAGGGCGCACAGAGCCTCGGCCCGGTCGGGCGATGTTTTGAAAGCCAGGTTGAAATCCTTTACAGCCTTGCCTAGATTTCCCTTGTTGACCTCGGCCAGGGCTTTGTCGTACAGCTCCTGCTTGTAAAAATTGGTCTTGGCAGATAGCCCGATGAAAAGTTCCACGGCTTTTTCGTGCAGGCTCTGCTCGGCGGCCAGATAAGCCAGGGAAAGAATGGCCTCAATATAATTGGGATTGATCTCCAGGGCTTTTTTAAAGGAGTTTTCGGCCAGCGGGTATTCATGCCGCCCGGCATAGATGCGGCCCAGAGACAGGTAGAGATCGGCGTATTTGGGGGCTAGCTTGATGGCCTCCTGGTATTCCTCGATGGCCGCAATGGCGTTGCCCTGTTTCCAGTAGAGCTTGGCCAGGGCCACCCTGGCCTCGATCAGGTAGAAGGTGACCACGTCGCTGCATTTATGGCCCACCGTTTCGTTGTGCTGACGGATCATCTCCAGCGATTCGATGGTCTGGTGATAATTGCCCTCGTTGAATGATTTCAACGCCAGTTTAAGGAACTGGTTCAGGCAATGTTGATCTAAAATCTCCCGGACAAAAGCCATACCGCACCTGCTCTATTGATTTTTAAACGTGGGTTGATAGAAGGGAAAGGAAAAGATTGATTATCTGGTGCCGGGAGGGGGAGTTGAACCCCCACAGCTTGCGCCATACGCACCTCAAACGTACGTGTCTACCAGTTCCACCATCCCGGCTATTTTGCTGACTAAGGCAATATGCCGATTATAGTTCCGCTTTTGTCGGCAAGCTGTTATTTTAATCTAAATCGACCCATCTGTCAACAGAAAATTCCCGGGTGATGTCCCGGCCGTTGGCGATATCGGTTATCTTGAATTGGGAGACATTATCCAGGTTGTCCCGCTTCAGGCGGAGGTCGACCTTATACCGCTTTTTGACGTCGTCGGCAAGCTTCCGGCCCTGCCGCTCCAGGTAGTCTATGAACAGGGGGTGGGCCGACACCTCCAGCCGGCGGTTCCGGATATTCCGGTCGGCCTGCAGGAACCAACGCTCCAGCCTGGCGGCCATGGTCTCGGGCGACAGCACCCGCCCGGTGCCATGGCAGGTGGGGCAGCTGTGGGAGAAGGCCTGCCACAGGCTGGGCCGAACCCGTTTGCGGCTCATCTCCACCAATCCCAACGGGGAGATCTCGTAGACCTTGGGCTTGGATCGGTCGTCCTTGAGGGCCTCCTTCAGCTCGGCCAGCACCTTGCGGCGGTTGGCCTCCCGGTCCATGTCGATGAAATCTATCACGATGATGCCCCCGATATCCCGCAGTCTCAGCTGGCGGGCTACCTCCCGGGCGGCCTCGATATTGACCCGGGTGATGGTGCCCTCGGCATCCCGCTTGCCGGTGTACCGGCCGGAGTTGACATCTATGGTCACCAGGGCCTCGGTCTGCTCGATCACTATCCGTCCGCCGCTTTTCAGCCATACCTTCTGCTGCAGGGCTTTCTCGATCTGGGCCTCTATATCATAGGCCTCGAACAGCGGAATGTCCTCCCGGTACAACAGCAGGCGCTTCTTAAGGGCCGGGTCCAGGTTTTTGACGTATTCGGCTATCTGGTCATGAGTCCTTTTGTCGTCCACCACCAGGCTGCCGATCTCCATGGCCGCCAGCTCCCTCAGGAAACTGATAACCATTGGTGGCTCCGAATAAACCCGGGATGATATCTTGGCCTTACGGTAATCACGCTTGACCTGCTGCCAGGTTTTAAGTAAAATTTTAAGATCCCGGCCAAAGCCCTTTTCATCCTCGCCCTCGGCGGCGGTTCGGATCACCAGGCCGTAGCCCTGGGGCAGGTGTTTCAAGAATTCCTCCTTGAGCCGGCGGCGCTCGGCCCGGTCCTCCACCCGGCGGGAGACGCCCACCCTCTCCTCATTGGGCACCAGCACGCAGAAACGCCCGGCAAAGGAGACATGGGAGGTAAGCCGGGGGCCCTTGCTGCCGATGGGCTCCTTGGACACCTGGACCATCACCTCCTGGCCGTTCTTCAAAGCGTCCTCGATCCGCCGGGCGGGTTTGGCTTTGGGCCCATCCTCCGTCTCGAAATCGCCCAGATCGAAAGCGGTATCCGAGAAAGCCAGGAATCCGCTCTTGCCGAAGCCGATGTCCACGAAGGCCGCCTGCAGTCCCGGCAGGACCTTCTCCACCCGGCCCTTGTAGATGTCGCCCACCATCCGCTGTTCGGCGGTGCGCTCCAGCCATAGTTCGACCAGTTTGCCCTCCTCCATCAGAGCGATCCTGGTTTCGTGGCTAGTAGTGTTGATAATAATATCTGTTGCCATAATTTTCTTCCATTTCTTATAATTTGATATCGGCCGGATTCAATGGTGTTTGAAAGCAACCGATGTTTTTTGCTTTTTTATTTTTGGTTTTTCATTTCCTTTAGGAGCCGGTCGATTCCCTTCAGCGTCAGCAGTTCATCAGCCAGGCATCCCCTGAATTCCCGGGCGAAGAGCGTACCCAACCCGCCAGTGAAGATCACCCGGGGGTTGCGCTTGGTGTCCCGGGATATTCCGCCGATCAGTTCTTTGATCATCCCCACGGTCCCCCAGTAAAGGCCCGCCTGAATGCATTCCCCTGTATCCCGCCCCACGAACCGGGGCTTCCTTTTTAGCTTGACCAGCGGCAGGGCTGCAGTATATTGATGCAGGGCCTCGGCCATGGTGCCCGGGCCGGGGGCGATGGCCCCGCCCATATATTCTCCCTTGGCGGTGACCGCATCCCAGGTGACGGCGGTCCCGATGTCCACCACCAGTGCCGGGCCGTCATAGATGCTGAAAGCGGCATAAACATTGATCAGGCGGTCAATCCCCAGCTTCCCAGGATTGCGATAGCGGATATTCATTATTTTGAAATCCGAGTAGTTGATCACCTTAAACCGAATATCCGGCAGTTCTTTGAAAGCTTTTCGAACCCTTGCCGTAAGCGGCGGAGAGACCGAGATCAGTCCAGCCTGGTCTATGGGATAGCGGCTGGCAAATTTACCGATAAAGGCCCTGATCTTTAATGCGCTGATATCCCGCTCATAATAAATGACCCCCTCAGCCAACAATCGCTTTTGTGAGAATACTCCGGCCCTGATCTTGCTGTTGCCGATGTCCAGGCATAGGTTCATGGCTCCATCTCCGTGACGGTTCCGGAACAGCATTTTACGGTCCGGCCCTGCTGGTCGGTCAGCAACAGGCAGCCGTCGCTGTCGAACCCGCTTACCACTCCCCTCAGCCTGATGCCCAGCCCGTCCTGGACCGAGGCCTGTTTGCCCTGGAGAAAGAACCTGGCGGTGAGCCGGCCGGCAAAGGACTTAAAACCCTGCTCCCGGAAAAGCCGGTAATCGTCCTCCAGCCCGGACAGCAGCCCCACCAGCAGGTCCTCCCGGGAGGTGGCCTTTCCGGTCTCTAGAAAAAGCGAGGAGGCCGTATCGCATAGTTCCAGCGGGACCGCCTCGTTGTTGACGTTCAAGCCGATCCCGATGACCGCGTTATCTATCAGTCCGCCGTGGGACTGCATCTCGGTGAGCATGCCCCCCACCTTGCGATTATTGCAGTACAGGTCGTTGGGCCATTTAACCGTCACCGGACAATTGGTGATCCCCTCGATGGTCTCCGCGGCCGAACAGCCCAGGGCCAGGGTCAGGCCGGAAAGTTTGATGGACGGCAGTTCCGGCTTCAGCAGCAGGGAGAAATACAGCCCCGGGCCCGGCGGCGAGTGCCAGCTGTTGCCCTGCCGGCCCCGCCCTGCGGTCTGCTGTTCGGCGATCACCACGGTGCCCTGCCCGGCGGAACCCTTTGATAGCTCTGCCAGGTGGCTGCTGGTGGAATCCAGCTGCTCGAAATAGAAAAGCTTCCGGCCGAATTCCCGGGTCTTCAGGTTCTTTTGGATGTACTTTATATCCAGATTTTTCATATCTTATTAATGAGTATAATATAATTAATGATACATCAAACAGATGATTTTAGCAATAAAAAAACCCCTCTCCAGTTTGGTGGAAGGTTGGGAGGGGTCGCCCCGCATGAGGCGGTCGGGGCACGACATGCCGTGCCCCTGCAATATTATGCCGTATATGCGCCGATCGTCCCGGTAGGTCCCTACAGCTTCCCCGACCGGAATATCGACCAGGCCAGCCACAACCCCAGAAACCCGGCCAGCAGATAACCCAGCACCCCCAGCACCGGGTGGCCCAAAATCTTGACCCCCTTGTCGGCGTGCATGATGATGGACGAACCCACGATCAGGGCGGCGATGATCAGGCTGAAGGCGATGCGGTTGGACACCCGGTCCAGCTCGGCTATCAGATCCTCCAGCCCCTTGTGCTCGAATTCGATGTGCAGCTTCCCCTTCTTGAGCTTGGTGACGATCTCCCGCATGTCCCGGGGCAGGGCGATCACGAAATTATAAGCCCAGCCCAGGAACTTCATCAGGTCCTGGGCTATCTTGCGGGGGCTGCGCCGCTCCCTTAAAAGCTGCTTGATGTAAGGCTCCAGCAGTTCTATCAGGTTGAAATCCGGGTCCAACTTTTTCCCCACCCCCTCAATGGTCATCAGGGTCCTGGCCAGCAGAAACAGTTCCGGGGCCAGCTTCACCTTGTTCCCGGTGAGGATGTTCATCAGCTGGGCGAAGTTCTCGCCCACCCTGACGTCCTTCAGCGAGGTGACATAGTTGCGGTCCACGAAGTCCGAAAGCTCCAGCTCCAGGGATCGGAAGTCGGTGTGCTCATCGGTGGTGCCCAGGGCAGCCGCCGCCTCGCTCATCATGGCCATGTCGCCATGAATTATGCCCTGCAGGATCTTGATGATCTGCGATTTAATGTGGGGGTGCAGCCGGCCGGTCATCCCGAAATCCAGAAAAACCACCCTGTTCTCTTTCAAAACGAACAGGTTCCCGGGATGGGGGTCGGCATGAAAGAAGCCTTTCCCGAATATCTGTTTAAGATAGGCGTTGGCCCCATTGACGGCGATGGTGGGGCGGTCCAGTCCCGCCGCCTCCAACGCCTCCATGTCGGTAATCTTAATGCCCTGGATCTCCTCCATGGTCAGCACCCTGGCGCCGGACTGCTCCAGGAAGACCTGGGGAATGTAGACCGTGGGGTCGTCGGCGAACATCTCCCTGAACCTCTGGGCGTTGGCCGCCTCGATGTTGAAATCCAGCTCCCGGGCCAGGGACTTTTTTAGCTCCCGCACCATGCCGATCAGATTGTAGGCCCGGCTTTCCTCCACATACTGCTCGATCTTGGCCGCCAGAAAGGCCAGTATCTCCAAATCGTTCTCCACCATCTGCTCAATGCCCGGACGCTGTACCTTGACCACCGCCCTCCGGCCGTCCTTAAGCCTGGCCCGGTGCACCTGGGCCAGCGAGGCCGCGGCCATCGGCCCGCTGGAGAAGCTGGAGAAAATATCGCCTATCGGGCGCTTCAGCTCGGCCTCCACCTGTCCCTCCATGTCGCAGAAATGGCAGGCCGGGACGTTGTCCTGAAGCTTTTCCATCTCCCGGCAGAATTCCGGCGGCAGCAGGTCAGGCCTGGTGGACAGCACCTGGCCGAATTTGATGAAGGTCGGACCCAGTTGCTCCAGGGCTGTTCTTAATCGCACCGGCTCCACCATATGAAGGAATTGGCGTTTCTTGATGGGCTGGAAGCTCGTCAGCAGACGGCCCAGCACCCTCTGCTCGGCGTTCAGCTTGTCCACCAGATAGCCGAAGCCGTGCTTGGCCAGCACCCGCAATATCTGGCGCAGGCGTTTGATGTTCTTATAATTCATGTCGCTTTGTTCTCATGATCGAAGGAACGCAAAGGCCGGATATCGGCGATGATATTCCGGCCCGGTCGTCACTTCCGAAAACCTATTTGCGCTTGGCCAGCTTGGCCTTCTTAAGCTGGGCGATCTCGGCCCGCAGTTTGTTCATCTCGGAGCGAGTGGGCACGTTCAGTTTCTTCATCACGGTATGGATGGCATTCTCCACCATGGTATTAAGCTCCTTCTTGCTGGCCTCGCCCTTTTTCATCAGCTTCTTCACCATCAGGTCGGCATCCTTTTTGTTGATCTGGCCCTCTTTCATCAACTCCTTGACCACCTCCTCGGCCTTTCCCTTGGTGACGGCGATGGTGCCCAGACCCAGGGTGATGATTTTTTCTATTGTTCCCGTCATGGCTGATCCTCCCCGTTAAGGTTAATTTCATTTATTTTATTGTATAGCATTGGAGGATGGTTGTCAAGAGAGTTGATCAGAAAATGGTTCGTTCCCCCGGTGCCGTATTGGCCGGAATTATCATGGGAGCTCGGCTGTCAGCCGGTCTGAATCGCCCCAATAATATGCGGCAAAGCAGGGAATTCTGAATTCCTGCCGGAGTCTATACTGAATGCAATGAAGTGCAGGCCTGACAATCCCTCTCCCATTTTTTTTTTGGGGGGGGATTAAGGCCTGCCTACCTATATGGGCTGCTTGCTAATGGCGGGGAGGGGTCGGACCGCCGGGCATACAAAAATCCCTCTCCTGGTTTACCAGGAGAGGGGACAAAGCATGCACTGAGAATGGCCCCGAAGCTAAATCTTCGAAGTGGGGTGAGGTCAATCTGATAATGGGAGGTCCCTATTTTACCTCATCAATAAACGATGTATCAAAGCCGTCGCGCTTCAGCTGATTAAGCAAATCTATCTTGTCCATGGATTTTATGTAGGCATCCTTGGGCTCCACCATTTTCTTTTTGACGATCTCCATCAGGGCGTCGTTCAACATCACCATCCCCATCTTGCGGTTGGTCTGGATGATGGACGGCAGCTGGTAGGTCTTGCCCTCCCGGATCAGGTTGGAGACCGCCGGAATCCCAAACAGCACCTCCATGGCGGCCACCCGTCCACCGCCGATCTTCTTGCACAGGGTTTGGGATAGGACGCCCTTTAGCGATTCAGACAGCATCATCCGGATCTGTTCCTGGCGATCGGGCGGGAACTGCTCTATCACCCGGTCCACCGTGCTGGCGGCGGTGGAGGTATGCAGGGTGCCGAACACCAGATGCCCGGTCTCGGCGGTCTCGATGGCGATGGAGATGGTCTCCAGGTCGCGCATCTCGCCCACCAGAACGATGTCCGGATCCTCGCGCAGGGCCGCCCTCAGGGCGTTCTTGAAGGAATCGGTGTGGCTGCCGATCTCCCGCTGATTGACTAAGCACTTTTTGTTCTCATGGACGAACTCGATGGGATCCTCCAGGGTGATAATATGGTCGCACCGGGTGCGGTTGATCAGATCCACCAGGGCGCACAGGGTGGTGGATTTGCCGGACCCGGTCGGCCCGGTCACCAGCACCAGCCCCTTGGAAAGGTAGCACAGGTTCTGGATGGCCGGGGAGAGCTTCAGGTCCTCTACTGTCACTGTCTTGGTGGGGATCACCCGGAACACGCCGCCCATCCCCTTGCGATCGGAAAAGAAGTTGACCCGGAAACGGGCCAACCCGGGTATCTCGTAGGCGAAATCGGTATCGTTACGTTCCTCAAACTGCTGGCGGTAGCGGGGCCCGGCGATCTCTTTCAGCATTTTTTTGGTGTCCTCCGGGGACATCACCGGGAATTCCATCAGTTTCTTGATCTCGCCGTCTATCCGGAAGCAGGGCCTCTCGGCGGCCGAAAGATGCAGATCCGAGCCCTTGCGCTCCACCAGCAGTCTCAGCAGTTTGTCTATCTCTGCCTCCTTGTGGGCCGCAGTGAAAGCCGGGGAGTCTGCTGTGGCCGAGGGGGCCGGGTTCCCCGGAGCGGCCGCTGCGGCGGACTGCTCCTGATGAGGCGCCGCGGCGCTGGCCGGTAGGAACACCGCCTTGATGCTTTGGCCCTGCATGCTGACCGTTCCCTGGTATTCTCCCAACCCCGGGCTCTTATAGGTGAATTCCACCGTCGGCTGGTCCATCAGCTTCTCCCGTTCGGCCGGGGACATGATCTCCGACAGCAGCCCCATCACCTCCTGGTTGGAAAACTTCTGCTTGGAGACGGCCTGGATGCCGGATGGTGTTTTGAACTGCGGCTCCGATTCGCTGGCCAGGTAAAATTCGGTGGCCCGG
The DNA here is from genome assembly GCA_018821925.1 of Candidatus Edwardsbacteria bacterium. Taxonomy (NCBI): domain Bacteria; phylum Candidatus Edwardsiibacteriota; species Candidatus Edwardsiibacteriota bacterium. The sequence continues at coordinate 6,243 of JAHJLF010000050.1, read as the reverse complement.
TAATCGTTCATTGCCTTGAAAAATACGTCTATCTTTGCCATTCTTATCTCCCTGGTATTACATAACTGATGTGTCTGCGGTTGACTATGTGGGCGGTTTGATCGGTGACCAGCAAAAAGAACCTCTCGCTCTGGTTTAAAAAATCTATGGCCCGGGATTTCTCCGGCGGCAGGTCGATATAGGCCTTTCCGCTCAGCTTGAAGTTGTCGTTGAATACCACCGTCATCGGCTCCTCCTTGATGCCCATAGCCTCCCGGTCCAGATCGGCGGCCTCCACCTCAAGGGCCACCGCCACCTCCATGATCCTGGCCTTGTTGATGATGTTGATGGCTGGGGCGGTGGCCACCTTGAGCACGAAGAATTCCTCCGGCTCGTTCATGAAGTCCAGCACCGTCTCCTGACCGATATGGTTCTTGGCCATCAGGCTCAAAAAAAGATCACCTTTGATCACCTGCTGATCCCGGCATCGCATGGTGACCGTAACCTGTTTTTTCTCCACTGCCAGATGTTGCATTATATCTTCCCCGTTTGCATTTATGAGTTCATCCAGTTCCAGGTATTGCTCTCGGAGCGCTCCAGCCAGTCCCCGCTGCTGGTCAGGTAGGCATAGACGTTGGACAGCGCTTCGTAATGTTTGGTCTCCTCCTCCAGCATCCGCTTGAAGAATTCCTTCTCCGGGCCGTCCACCGCGGCGGCGAAGAATTTCTGGTACATCTTATAACTGTACCATTCCATATCCATGGCCACCTTCATGCCCGAGATATTGTCCGGTTTCTCCCGGGACTTGCTGTGGTTGATCCGGGCGAAGACCTTCTTCATCTCGGCCTCCAGATAGCCGATCTTCTTTCCCTTGGGTTCGGGCCAGCTCTGCCCCTGGGTGATGGCCGAATAGATCTCGTTTATCCGGCCGATATGCTCCACCTCCTGCATGGCCAGCTGGTCGAACAGCCGCTTGGCCAGAATGTTGCCGGTCTTCTCCGACATCTTCAGGTAGAAAGCGGTGCCCTTGCGTTCCAGCTTCAGGGCGGCCTGCAGGGCTTTGGGCATGGCTTTTTTTGTGATTTTCATATCTTTTTCCTTTTCAATAATCCGCCTTATTGTCGTAGCCCCGGCTCTCCCAGAAACCCCTGTAGGTGGAATCGCTGGAGACCTCTATCCGCCGCAGCCATTTTACCCACTTATATCCCAGCTTATCCTCGGCTATCAGCTGAAAGGGAAAGCCCGACCTGGCGGTAAGGGTTTTATTGTTTACCTTATAGGCCAGCAGGATCTTTTTGTCCAGCACGGCTTTCAGCGGCAGGGAAGAGGTGTACCCGTCAGCGGCATGGAATATCAGGGTATTGGCCCCCGGCTTGACAACCGCCAGTTTTAAAATGTCCCCCACCAGCGCCCCCTCGAAAAGCCCCTTGGCGCTCCATCCTTCGACACAGTGCAGGGTAATCAGTTTTTGATATTGATCCATCCCCAGCACCTGGCGATAACTCAATTCCTGTTTGACCGACACCAGGCCGTCGATGGTCAGGCGGTATTTAGCGGTATCCACCTCCTGCGGCCCCTGAATGGAGTTGTCCCGCAGTTTCTCGAAATCGGTCAGCCTCTGGCCCTGGTATTTTTTTATCTCCACCCGCCCCAGGTCTTTGGCCTTCCGTAAAGTCGTTCGATTGTTATCATCGGCCGATGAAGAGCAACCGGAGACGGCCAGCATCACAACACCCAGAAGAATGGCCGCGGAATATCGGATATCCATAGTGCCCTCCGTCAGAAGCTATGATACAATAATTGCCCGCCATAGTCAATTGAAAACCCAAGGGGATAAGACCACAATGTTATATCGTTGACCCCAGGCTCTCGATCTTCATCAGCAGTTCGGACTGCCCCTCGGAAGTGTTGACATCAGCCACCGTGAACAGGGGGTCGATCTTCCTGACCGCCTACAGCATGGAGCCAACAGCAAACAGAAGCAAATTTTAGTTCTTATCCCTCCCCTCCCGGTCAATAACTTCTTCGGCCTTCTCCACCCGGAGGATTATTTTTCCGGACTGGACCTCCAGCCGCCCGGTAAGATTCATTTTCTTCCCCAGAAAATCGGACATCACTTTGGGCCGGCGGGGCTGGTTGGGGCCCGGCCTGGGCGGTGGAACCCCCTGAGGAGCCCAGGCAGTCACCTCGATCTCCCCCCCCTTATTTCCAGTCAGCACCAGCCTAAGATCCGTGAAATAATTGCCGCCAGCATTTTTCAGGACCCCTTCGGTTTCCAGCAGCCGATCCGAAAATTTGCCGGGATCTTTGGCAATCACTTCAACTTCAATCTTGAGAGACGTTCCCACCGGAACAACAGTTTTCTGGTGACAGCATGAAGCAGCGGATAGCACGAACAAGATGGCTACAAAGCCTGTGATTTTAGACATCATTTTCTCCCGATTAATGAAATTGAGATCCACTCCGAAAAACAGACGAACGAGGTTGGAATATCCAACCTCGTTCCGGCAGGGCCAATTAAAAAGACTTGGCTATGGCAAAGATGTTCTTCAGTTTGTCGTTGGTGTCCCGCAGGCGGGTGGAGAGGGTTTTTATGAAGACCGCCATCAGCTTGTAGGCCATCTCTTTGTCCTCGGCCATCAGCTTTTTGAAATCCCGCTTGTAGATGGCCAACAGCTTGACTTCGCCCTCGTGGGCGATAGCGGCCGCCGAACGGGGAAAGTCGTCGATCAGGGCCATCTCCCCGAAATAATCCCCCGGCCGCAGGATCTTCAGGGCCTCCTCCCCAACCCCCGGGACCATGGTGGATATCCGAACCTGACCCTGGTCGACGATATAGAAGGCGTCTCCTATCTCGCCCTCCTGGAAGACGGCCGTCTCTTTTTCATATGTTTTCTCATAGGCCAAAGTCAGGATCTTCTCCAGCTCCGGCTGGGTCAGATCGTTGAACAGGTAAACTTTTTTGAGCAGATCGGGGTTTTTATTGGATGCTCCCATGTTGCTGCCTTCCCGCCCGTCAGGGCAAATCATTCCATCTTCTGGATATCCAGCGCCCGGTTGACATCATCGTTGGAGATATACCCCAGATCGACCAGACACTCCCCCAATCGCTTGGCGGAATTGTCCATCTGGCTTCTTCTGGCCTGATTGATCTGCTCCAGCGAGACATGGCCCAGAGAAACCATTATTTCTCCGATCAATTTTTTCCGACCCATTTTCTTCAACTATCCTGCGTCAGTTCAACAATGGTCACCTGGTGGGGACCTGTTTGATGAGCCTGATCTTCTCCCCCACCACAATATCCTCGACCTTGGAATTGGTGATGACCGCAGCCGCGGTATTGTTCCTGGCCGATAACACCTGCAGCCGTCCGATTATAAGCTCGGGAAGAACATTTTTGCCGCCCCGGTCGGGATCGCTGGCCTTGGTTCCGGTGCGGTAAATCTCGAAAACGTCGCCCGGCATGATCCCGTTGGCCAGGCCCTTGTCGATATACACCGTCTTATACTCGGTGGCCGAAGTGTTGGTCTGTTTGAAAGCCACGATACATCCCTCGTTGGATTTTTGCACCGGCAGCGGGGACACATCCTTGGGGACTATTATCTGGACGTAAGGCCTGAAGGCCTCCTTGCGGGATATGCCGTCAAAGGTCTTTATCAGTTTGGCCCGGGAGGTTTTCTCCTCGATATCGGTTACCTCCAGAACGCCTACTATATTGATGATCCTGCCGAGGTTCTTTCCGTTCTGGGGATGCTTCACTTTCTGGCCCACCCGGTACAGGGCGTGCTTATCGCCCGGCTTGGCGCCGTCCCGCGAGCCCAGGTTGATATACACCGGATCGTTTGACATCAGAGCCTCGATGTCCTTGCGGTCGCTGCCGATGATATGGCCGGTGGGCTTGTCCAGTTCATCGCTGATGAAGCCGGCCTCGAAGGCCATCAGCTCCGATACCACCGGGGTCGGTCTTTTAACATATCCCATAGCCTGGGTTTTTCTTACCGAGACAGCCGGGGTCTCCTCCATGGGCTCCGGTTCATAGACCATCTCCTCGACCGGGACCTCGGCTTGCATCTCGGGTTGAGCGACTGCAGTGTCGGGCGCGGTCACCTGCTCCGAAAGGGTCTGGGGAGGGATCACCAGATCCTGGCCGGGATAGATCCAGTGGGGATCGGCGATGATCTCCTTGTTGGCCTCCCAGATCAGGGGCCAGGAGAAGGAATTTTGCATATATCTCCCGGCCAGCTCCCACAGGGTTTCGCCCTCCACAACTTTATGGACCACGTTGCCCTGTTGGGCGGAAATGATCCCCGCGCTGAAAAGAAATCCGGCTATAACCATCAACGCCAACAGTGACCTGTTCTTAAACATGCTCCGCTCCTTTTCCAAAAAAGTTTATTTTTTCTCGTTCTGGGATGTCGCCCGGACGTACTTCATGCGCAGATCGTACAGCAGCTCGTCCAGCAGCCTGGATTCATCCGAAGTAAGGTTTCCGGCGGTCTTTTTCTGCATTATCCCCAAGGTGTCGATATTGTGCTTGGCCAGCTCCAGGTTGGTTGTGGTCTTCTGATTTGTGGGGTCTGGCACCAGTCCCAAATTTACCATCGCCGATGTGCCCAGCATATAGAAAAGGGATTCTATGCTGGCCGGCGGCAACGGTTGTTTAATTTCATCAGCCATAATGCTTTACCTTTATACTATACTTATACTTTTACCATATTTTTACCCAAAAAGCAATATTTTTTTTAAAAAAACTTGCAACCCATGTGCGATTAGTAGTAGAATAACATAAACTTGCCAATAGGATACGGTTATATGAATAAAAATATCAACTGGATCGAGATCGACCGGCCAGCGTTGATCAGTAATGTCCGGGCCTTCCGAAAGCTGCTGGAACCGCAGGCCAAATTCATGCCGGTGATAAAATCCAACGCCTACGGCCACGGCTTGCCGGAAGTGGCGTCAATACTGGCCAGATCGAAACTGGTGGATTGGCTGGGCCTGAATTCTTTGGATGAGGCGGTGGCCTTAAGAAAACAGGGCATCAGGAAACCGTTGTTGCTGCTGGGCTATGTGCCCTTGGTCCGCCTGGGCGAAGCGGCCCGGGACGACATCCGGCTGACGGTATACAACAAAGAGACCGTCCTGGCCCTGGCTAAAATAAAAGTTCAAAAAAAGATCCGCCTCCATATAAAACTGGAGACCGGCACCAACCGCCAAGGAATTGACCTGCCTGAAGCCATAAACCTGGCGGCCCTGATAAAAAAATATCCCCATCTTTTCCTGGAGGGCTACTCCACCCACTTTGCCAACATCGAAGATACCACCGACCGCAGCTACCCGGACAGCCAAAAGGATAGATATCTCAAGATGATCGCCAGGCTGGAAAAGCTGGGGCATTCCGCCCCGGTGAACCATGTGGCCTGCACTGCTGCCGCCCTGATATTCCCCGATACCCACAAGAACCTGGCCCGGATCGGCATCGGTCTTTACGGGCTGTGGCCCTCCCGGGAGACCATGCTGGCCGTCCGGGACCGCGATCCCGGGTTCAGGCTGGAACCGGTGCTGTCATGGAAGACCCGGGTGGCCCAGGTCAAGACCGTTCCCTCCGGCTCCTTCGTCAGCTACGGCTGCACCTACCGCACCACCCGAAAGACCAGGCTGGCGGTCCTGCCGGTGGGTTATTACGACGGATATGACCGCAAGCTCTCCAACACCGCCCATGTGCTGATAAAGGGCAAAAGGGCGCCCATCAGGGGCCGGGTCTGCATGAACCTCTGCCTGGCCGACATCACCGATATCCCCGGCGTTAGGCTGGAGGATGAAGTGATACTGCTGGGCAGGCAGGGCAAGGAGCAAATCAGCGCCGAACAGCTGGCACAATGGATCGGCACCATCAATTACGAGGTGGTCACCAGGATCAACCCCCTGCTGCCCAGGATAATAGTGTAGAATATGAAAAAGTTAAATATCCGCGGCATAGATACTTTCTTTTCACCCTCCTTCGAGAAGGGCGTTTATATTTATTCACTGATCGTATCTTTCATCTATCTTGTATTCGAATTCTTTAATATAAGATTATTCACCGGAAATAATGTAATATCATATCTCCTTTATTTTTTCCCGCCAATAACCAGTATGGTTGTCTCCCTCGTACTTTTAATCAAGAGAAACAAAAACAAACATATGTTTGTCTGGCAGGTTTTAAGTTTGGCAATTTTTATTGCTGGGCATTTCTTCCCGTTTTATTACGATATTTCTAAACCT
>JAHJLF010000049.1 GCA_018821925.1 Candidatus Edwardsbacteria bacterium | reverse complement strand
TGATTGTTTAACACGGGGGGATGGCATCTTGAACAAGGACCATAATAATTAACTGCTTCTGACAGTTTCATTGGTATTGAACTCTGGCGAAGATAGCTGCAAGTTACCCGGTGATATTTAGCACCTGTTCTTGTAACATAAACTGTTTGATCATCCTGCCCAAAAGAATTATTTGCAAAGAGTCCCACAAATAGAATGGAACTCAAGAGGAGAACGAGTTTTTGTTTCATCTTTGATCTTCTCCATTTTGAATTGCGGGATTATATTACAAAGAGCAAGCTTACTATTCTTTAAACCAGGCCCCGACATCAAGAATACTTTCTATTATCTTCTCCTGGTCATCCGGAAGCCGATAAAAGAAGTCTATCCCAGTAAACTTTTCAACACTGTCCACAGTCACTGTGTAGCTCTGTAATGGCTCTGATGACCCCGCGTTGGGCATTATAAAGCCAATAGCCTTTATTTCGGGGAGAGTATAGTCCAATATCACTTTGTAATAATACTTGGGCACAGAGACCTTATTTGGGCCTATGGTGGGCAATCCATCAGTCAATACAGGCCCTGTAATGACATATATTGCATTATTCTCTCTTGCCCACCCCCTGACCTGTTCTTCCAGCTTCTTCCAAATACCGCGATTGAAGCTTGGTTCCTGGGGACTCATGTTGCTGTAATAAAACGATTCCGTCATTGCAGTTTGGGACCAGGCCATATCCGCGGCCGGCACTAAATGTCCCTGATCATAGCCTGATTTCTTATAATCTTTGCTGGTTGCTGATCCAGTTGAGATATCCGGATCCACAATGAATTTATTCGTCCTCTTATGCTTCCCTTCTGTCTCTTTCTCAGTCAATTCATAAGCCACCCAATTGGCCTGCTCATGCTCCTCATTATATGAAAGAGTATACCCTGCATGAACCACCATTTGGCAAGAAGAGGGATTTTCCGGGATTTCAAGGAAATCAATATGTACGGGTTTTATTTCAGTAATGTAAACAGCATATTGCCAGGTTCCATCCTCAAAGAGGATTACTTTCTTTCCATCAGATGTTGTTGCTTCTTGTTGGGCGTTTAGAAGGGAAAAAGAGAGGAGGGAAATAATATAGAAGAGAATTTTTCTCATAAATCAATACTCATATAATTAAAATACTGTATTGATTTTCTTCGAATTTGTTCTATTATAATTTAAAGATGTTAACCTTATATCCTCTGCTGCAGATAATTGCCCACATCCAGCTCCGATGTCAACACCTTTGCTTTTAAACAATTTTGTCTCAATATTTTTACTTAAAAGGAAATTATAAAATATTTTATATTTGCTATCGGGAGGCTTACTAAAGTGTGAGCTATTAGAATTTATTTCTGATAATTTTACATAATGATATTTTGGGTTCAATAATTTATGTAAGGCCCTTAGCTCTTTCTCACTATCATTAACATTATTAAGCAATAAGTAATTAATGCAGACCTTTCTTTTAACCTTCCTAGCATAATATTCAGATGCATTAATAATATCTTTAATATTGTCTCTTAAACCTGGCATTAACTTATTTCTCAAATACTGATCAGTAGAATGTAATGATATCTGCAAATCGATACTAAAAGGATAATTTAGTTCAGCAAGTTCATATATTTTATTTACTAGGCCTGCAGTAGATACCGTTACTTCAAGATTATCACCATACTCTTTTCCAAGCCAATCGAATGTTTTTATTAGATTATTGTAATTCAAAAGGGGTTCACCCATCGCCATAAAACTAATTTCGAACATTTTAGAAGATGATGCACTTTTTAGTCTATCATGTTGTATAATATTTTCTATTTGTTCAATGATTTCTCTATTATTTAAATTTCTATGGTATTTTTGCCCTGTTTTGCAAAACTTACAACCTATAGTACAACCGATAGCTGATGATACGCAAATTACTTTATTTGGGGTTCTATAATCTAAATCAACCAGAGCGGATTCATAATGCAAGCCATCCTCTGTTTCCCAAATATATTTCTTCGAACCGTCAGAAGATATTTTATAATTTGTCAATGTACCCATATTTATTATAATATAATAACCTTTTTATTATTTACTGTTATTGAACTGCTCATTGGCAATACCTATGATTTTATGCAAATATGTGTCTGTCATACCACACACAAAATCAATTATCTCAAGGTAATGTCGTAATTTATCTCCATTATGTTTTTTTAAACTATTTATAAAAGCAATAAATATTTTATCCTCGTTATATCTATCATCGCTTATCGATAATTTAAATGCATTTATGCACTCTTTCTCCTTTTCCTTAATATTTGTTTGATCATTTTCATCTCTTATTTTAAAAAAATTAAATGCCGTTCCTATTTCAGCTTCTGCCTGTGCGTCTCTTTGTTTAAAACAATTCTTTACTTGTATTATTTCGCTACGGATAAAAGACTCATATCCAGATAAGAAAGATTTAATGTTTTTATCTAATTGAAGTACAGGTTCTTCTCCATATCTTCTTGGTTCCTTTGCAATATAATATTTGTAAATCTCATCCGAAGAGTAATCAATAACACTATTGATTATATTTCTTAACCTTTTTTTACGCCCCCATCCATTTATATGAGTAGATTCCGTTGTTAAAAACCATTCGTTGAATATCGCATACGCATCAGAATATTTCAAATAACCCTTATTATCTATATGTTTTGATCCGGCTTTTTTTATTTTATCAATATCATAATCTGATTCCTTACAATTTAAAATATCCTCGGTATCATGATTTATACCAGCAATCTGATCAGCTATAGCAACAGCTTGTGCCTCAAGTGTATCTGGGATACCATATTTTATTTTGCTTTGATTCTGCCATGGACTCCAACTATGAGTAATAATTCCCCTTTTTGTTATAAATCCTATACCTTTCATCTTCCTTTCGATTATTCTAACCGAATTAACAGCATGGTGAAATAAATAATATGGTTGTATTTCACGCTTTATTTTTACCTTTATATTGTAAAAATATAATGCTTCTGTTAAATTAATTTTAAGTTTCCCAAGATCACATAACGGTAGTATATTCGCTTTAAATATTCCTTGTATGGCTCTTTCTCCTGCATGGCCATATGGGCAATGGCCCAAATCATGACCACACGCAATAGCATTAATAAGTTCATTATTTAAGGAAAGATGTGAACCTATACTTTCTGCTATTTGCTGTACCTCTAAAGTATGCGTTAATCTAGATCGGTATTGCTCAACAAATTCTGGCTTAACCACTATTTGGGTTTTATCCGCAAGTCTACGTAACGCAGATGAATAAATAAACTCATCCTCATCATGTTTAAATGCACTTCTTCTTTCATCAGGATCATTATTATATTTCTCGCACGTTGCGGCCCATGGAACAATATTTTTTTCTTTAATTTTTTCTATCTCAAGATAAGACATTTTATTCCTTAAAATAATAACAAGTTAAATATTATCAAATTGACATAGTATAGGTACTATTAATTTAATTTCTGACCATTTTCTTATAGGTATGGTGTTTTCCTGAGCTGATTGTATTTCTAACTGCATACCCTTTGAGATGATATCTGAAACAAGCCATAATTCGTCACAGAAAAGTACTAAATTTTTACTTATTTCTTCTGTGTATGATCTTACGGAATTGTCCTTCTCCTCATTAAACACCGATAAAATTAAATGTGGAACTATAGGAGCAAAAAAACAATCTGGATTATCTATCGAATGTTTTACAATAGCATTTGCTATAGCAGTCACTCTTTTAATATTATATTCATAATTGTCAGTAAATGGATGTGCTAGGTATATATATTTGATTTCTTTATCCATTGTGATGATCTTTTAAATCAATATGTTTTATAAAAAAATTATAATAAAACTAAGCTGATGGTCTCCCAGATTAATATCTAAACAGAACGATAACGGTAATATTATCACTATATTTAGTATCTGTCAACAATAAATAAAATATAATTTAGCCTTACAGCAATGTACTGTTTGCTCTATATCCAAACAACTATAAGTCTCCGGATAGGATATGATAATTTATTGATCGCTATCGTGCTGAGTTAAAATTGATCATAATATATCGAATTCTAGTAATACTTGTTGTTGTTTCTTTTAGTCTTTTTTTCCGAAGCGGGTAGGCCAAATTGCACGAGAATATCACGTCAAACGGGTTTTAGTTCAAACGTTTTTTATTACTGGAGACCTTGCTATTACCAATATTTCTTTGGCTTTCACGGGGTCTATTTCCTTATCGAATTGACCTGCGCGAACATATCGAACGTTAAGGATCTCAAGACCACTCTCCCTCACAAGACTAGCAATGGATTCCCTTGTATATCGCTTATCACGCACAATAATCTCGGTTGGAAGCTGCTCTCCACGACTAAACTGCTCCCGACGATAGACAACGCCAGAATAAGAATCTACTAGATAGTATCTCGGATCAAATACATTTCCAGACGACTCCATCGTGCTACTTGGAGGAAGACGGAAGAGTTCTTCTGGATTATCTCTCAATGAAGCACGGAAAAGTGCGTTATGCTCGGTTCGGTGCATATTCATCACTGAAATTACTGCAAGGCCACCAGGAGTCAATCGATTCACAATAGTCCTTAAAATTGCCATATTCTCTTCTTCGCTTGCAAAGGATCCAACGACGTCGTATAGAGCAAGTACAACATCGAACCTTGTATGATCAAAGTCAAGATTTCGCACGTCACCAATATAGAAGGAGCAAGAGTGAAGTTTTTGTATGGCCGCTCTTTCTTTAGCCTTTTGAATAAACATTGTAATAAAATCAACTCCAATGACGTCCATCCCCATCCTGGCCATTTCGAGGGAATGGCGACCCGTACCACAACCAAGATCAAGAATTCGAGAGCCTGGACATATTTCGTAGGTCTCCATTAGGTATTTGACCTCTTCCGCAGCGAATTTCATCCAACGATGGTTGTCGTCAAGCGTCATGCGTTCGAAAGCTTGCCATAGCTTTTGTTCGGAATGCTGGAGAAGTATGTCAAGGTCTGAGCAAGTAATTGGAAACGGCTTTTGTTCGTTGAAGGTAAACGCTATCCACTCTTCTCCGGCTTCAAGCTCACCCAATTTCCATGGCTCCTTACTCACATCGGACGTTGCCATAATAAGAGAGTCAAGTTCGTCGAGATCGAGATGGAAGGATGTGTCTACAACAGATCGAGTCTCATCACAACGAAAAATACCTTCACCAACATATGGAACGTGTTCTTTGGCGAACGCCCTTAGCAAGTCTGAATGTGTATATACCATAGATGGGTCCACTCTACGTCGAGTTGCCTTCTCCAATGCCCTAACGGCCTTGGGATTGGCAGTGACAAGCCCCCACGAAAAGTGATCAGAGAATCCATATACAGACGCCAGAAGATTCTTGGCAATACCCATTCCTTGATATTTTGAATGAACAACTAATTGTGAAACCCACGACAAGATTCCTTTATCCGGAACGATGGCCTGAACTGCAACAGCGTAACCAACCAGGTAGTCTTCGTGACGCGCGAGAGCAAGCCAAGTATCAGGGCCAGTCAAAAGAGCACTCATCCGCTTCGGGGAGAGACGGACTCGCTCTCCAGGAGTTAAGCCATAAGGTGCCGTCTTCCCCCATATACCATAGTGTGCAGAAAAGAGATCAACACACTCCTGAATCAAAACTTTACTAACTTTATTAGCAAGGTGCCACTCGAAGCAAATGTCGGATAGTTTCATAAATAATCGTCTTTAAAAAGATACCCTGATATCACCGAAGCCGCAATTTAATTGCGGCTTCTTATATCTTACTCCAAATCCGAACATTCCTTATCACCTTTATATAAAGTGACTAATAATAGCATATTCATCTTTCTCAACTAACCTAAAGATACACATGGTACAATATGAGGGTCAATCTCATTATCGATATAATAGCACCAATGTCGAGCAATATTAAGGCTTAATCCGATATATGGTATATTATAAAAATCAAATAGTTATTTCGGCTTTAGTAGTTTATCGTTGCATGTATATATCGGTATATTTATATTATTAATTGATTTACTTTGATAATCGCCATCATTAGTAACAAGTGATAAATTTTCAATTTTTGCTAAAATCGCATGATATTTGTCATTAAAATCACAATTCTCGACATCATCTATTAACTGCTCTATAGTAATCGATTTGAATTTATCATCAATAGGTTTTGCACATTTCATTATATTGTTGGTCAAAACATTCTTCACGCCTTTCATTGCTACACAATAATCATGAGTATTACGATAGTCAGATTTATAGTTTACATATTTCATTGGATCCTTTAATTTTAAATACTCAAACTCGATTTGATGGTATATTTTAATAAACTCTGACAATATTAACGACGAAATAAATATTGATGCACCAGAATTTATGATTTTCTTAAAAAATCCACTATACTCTCGTATAAAATATTTCTTTGCAGGCACATTGCAATACAGATAAGCCCAGATATTTGTATCTAAAATAAATCTGTCATCATTCTTGGGGCTATATCTGCGAATATCATGACAATTATTCATCATTCATAACCTTATCGATGTTTCTATCAATCCCATCATTTTTTTTATTATTAAAATATTGTTTGGCTCTTTCAATAACTTTCATAAATGTTATATTATCTTCTTCCGATATATTAATTATTTTTAAATGCGTTTGAATATATATCTCATCGTATTTACCAAACAATTGTCCTATTGCGGCATTTAAAAATATTGAAGTTAAGAGTTTAATATTTGCAAAGTCAATAATAACACTTTGAGCGTTTGTGAAAGCCTGCTCAATACGAAGAAAAACATTATTACCATCCTCGTATGAAACAGCAGCGTCGCAACCAGCTTCTTGAAAAATTATTATTTGTATTTCCTCTTTATCGGACATTGTTTTCATCCTTAAGTTGAATTGTTTTCAATGTCATTAATTTCTGATTTAAAACAATAATACTTTTCATCAATATTAAATTCAATGTTGACTATCGTTCCTGGGAAAGCATTGCTGTATTTTTTCACTATTACCTTACCATTAGTTTCTTCCCAAAAACCATCTGATGAGATTATTTGTATTTTCCCCTTATTGATTTTTAAAAATTCCCGTATTAAATATAACCCCAAGCCACCCGGAATAGAACCAATTTTTGTAGTATTGCCATCTTTTACTGCCCAGTCAATCGCCTCAGTTGCTGAACAATTTTCTCTCAGATAATTATTCACATTTTCTTGTATAGTTGTTCCAATATCAACAACCGTAAAATCTAAAGCTTTATGAATGGGATAATATTGACCGCAGCTAAAAATATTAACGCATTCACCATGCGCTACAGCATTATCAAATAGTTCAAGTAAACTTTCATTAATTTTCTTAGTTAGTCGTTCCGACATTTGTGGTATATGTTGAGCTGAAAGTAAGTCTTTTTGCAAGTATTCATTAAATATTTTTAATTCATGAATACCGAACTTGCTGTATTTTATAACTGTTTTATAATAATCAGGCAATTCGCGGCTACCGAAATAAGTGAGAAATTTATTCCGCTTAAGTAATGTTATTAATCTTCGATCAACATTTTGAATAAATATTCTATTCGTTCGCTTTTGCAGTTCCTCAAACATTGCTCCTAATACTGCACATAGATTAGCATTAAAAAATATATTACTGAAGTCAATATGAATATCTTGAGCCTGCAAAGAACTGGTTATTGTAAAAAAATTAATTAATTCTTCATATCCCGAATAATCGCTCTTAATGCTTCTTCTATTGAAGTTATAAATCATCTTGTCCACAATTATGAATTAAAGATTTTATTATATATTTAATTATGTGTCAAGCAAAATTCAATTGTATATGATTGAACCGATATAGCTATTACTTGCCAAAAAAGAATTTAATATATCAAGCAAAACTATAGATGTTTAATTTTACTTTCTTTTTAATTTTCAATGAAAACATCGTTAATCATGATATAACATAATAACATCCTAATAAAATATATCATACTCTCATTATATTCATTTTGTCAACATAAAAGAATAGCCCGGTATTGAAGCCGGATTATTCCACTTTTAAATAGATTCAATTTATTCTCAGCTCCCCGTAAATGCTCCTGGAGAAATGTAAGTGTCTTATGGATCATATATTCCTTTCTTTTACCTTTCTTATTTTTTAAAACCAAGCCTCGCCCCTCATCCTAAGGAGGGGCGTTTGTGCCAAATTTGTGCCATGTTTGAAGCAATACTGGTATAAATAAACAAAGCCCACAAAATTAACAAAATACTATAACCCCCGAATTGATAAGCTGTTTTTATGAACTCCTTGAAATCACAATTCTTCTATAAAAGGCCCAGATTTGACTCTTAATCAGCGGGTCAAAGGTTCGAGTCCTTTATGGCGCACCAGTTTGATAAAAGAAGCCGTTACTAACCGTAACGGCTTCTTTTATTCTTGTCCGATTTTCATTATTATTGAGAGAATTGACTTTTTACCCACTGGGCGATCTTTGAGGTATCCGCCATCTTATCCCTCCAGCCCTTATCTCGATACATCACTCCATCATGTCGGATGGTAACGGCATCATCCAGCGATTTCAGTTGTTTGTGGGCTGGGTATTTCTCAAAAAAGAAGAAGGGATAATTGTGCCTGTCGTCGAAACAGACCATCTCATCCCGGTTGAGCATATTCAGCACCGCCCCAGCCAGGGCCGTCTGGTGCAGGAAGATGTTTTTTTTAATATCCTTTTTGCTTTCATCCTGATAGAATGGATCGGAATATAGCTTTTCATAGAATACCGGCCATTTTCGCAGGATCCCCCGATCGGGCCGGACTATCAGTATCCCGGCATTGAAATATGCCCTTATCTGCTCGTTATCCACCGGCGTGGTTACGGGAAAGATCGCTTCCGGCTTTACGGAGAGTTTAGCGTACAATCGTGACCAGAATTCGTCGGGCGGCTGATTATAGGCCGAACCGATCAGTTTGAGCATCACCGGCCGCCAGCCGAAGCAAACCCCGTCTTTTATAAGAAAATCCTTCGGCTCCCGGACGATGACATTATCGGCATCCAGCCAGGCCAGTACCTTAAAATTCCCGGCGGCGGCCCCTTCGGCATTGCCGGCGGCGAAGGTCTTGCCGGAATAATAGTAATCCATGGCCGCTTCGGGAGTGGCGGATGTCCGCACCTTGATATTCAGCGGCGCTGACCTATCGCCGATCTTCCCCGCCAGTTCGGGTGATTCGGCCGGAAGGTATAGCCAGAATGGCGCCTCTTTCATATCTCCGCCAAAAGTGCGCAGGCTCCTGGCCAGCACCAGAGCCTGTTCCAGTTCGGATTCATCCTGGGCAAAGGTGGCAAAAACGATATTCTCCATAGTTTTCCTCCCATGGGCTGTGATGATAAGCGTATACATCAAGAGAGATGACAGCAGGAATATTTTAGGACTTATTTTCATAGGTCTCTTTTCCTGGCTGTAAAATGATCTTTATCCTTTGTTTAATATACTATAAAATCTTTAATTTGACAAACATTAATTTCAAAACAAATTAGTATGCCGGAATATCATCTTTATCAAACATCTTGACTTGAATGCCATTTAATGGTTATAATTGCCATTGAAGTGCGCCCGTAGCCCAACTGGATAGAGCAACGGACTACGAATCCGTAGGTTAGAGGTTCGAATCCTCTCGGGCGTACCATTTTATTATGCAAAAGAAACATAGCGATACATATTTCATGCAACGGGCCCTGAAGCTGGCCCAAAAGGCGGCCCTGAACAATGAAGTCCCGGTGGGGGCCGTGGTCGTTCATGATTATAAGATCATCGGAAGAGGCTGGAATCAGGTGGAAGCTCAAAAAGACGCCTCCCGGCATGCCGAGCTTATTGCCCTCAAGCAGGCTGCTAAAAAACTGGGCCGCTGGCGGCTGACCGGCTGCACTCTGTATGTAACTTTAGAGCCTTGCTCCATGTGCGCCGGAGCCATGGTGCTGGCCCGCATTGACCGGCTGGCCTTTGCGGCTTCGGATTCCAAGGCCGGGGCCTGCGGCTCGGTTTTCAATATCGTCGAGGATAAGCGCCTCAACCACCGGATCAAGGTGGAGCGGGCCGTAATGGACAAAGAGGCCTCGCAGCTATTAAAAGATTTCTTTAAAAAACGCCGTTCTCAAAACCCCTGAAATCTGTTATCCAAATACCATTATCTACAAGCGGAGAGTTGGCCGAGCGGCTGAAGGCGCACGACTCGAAATCGTGTATTCCGTGATGAACGGGATCCGGGGTTCAAATCCCTGACTCTCCGCCAGACTACGCCCAAATGGGCAAAATAATCAGCAGGCTGCATCTGGCAGCCCAATTTTAGTATCCTTGACATAATTTAATATTTCTTATATAATCTCGTTTGTTAAGGTGCTCCCTAATTTAAGGGAGATAATCGGGAATCCCGTGCTCTGAATTTTTTAGAAAATCGGGAGCTGCCCCGCAACTGTAAGCCCAAATAATGGATATAAGCATAATGCCACTGTTACCACGGGAAGGCGCTTATGATCCGGGCAAGCCAGGAGACCGGCCTTGACACAATATTTACCGGACCTTCGAGGGAAAAGGTCGGGCTTGATTTGTTTTAAGGTCAAGGCTCGAATCTTTTCATAAGGTTCGAGTCTTTTAAATTGGGGGTGTATGAAAAAAACCTTTCTGTTTATCATAACGACATTCTTTTTTATAAGCTGTAGTCAAAAGGAACCCCAACAGCTTTATTCTGGTGAAAAATTAACCGTAACCGACGATATCGGCCGGACAGTTACATTATCAAAAACTCCCGTCAGGGTGATCTCCTTCGCTCCCAATGTGACGGAAATGATCTACGCCCTGCACGCCGAGGACAAGCTGGTCGGCATCACGGCTTGGTGCAATTATCCCCCGCAGACCAAGGAAAAAGAAATAGTTGGCGACGCTACCACCGCCAATCTGGAGAGGATCCTGGCTTTAAAACCCGACCTGACTGTCATTGTGGGAACGAAGAATACTCCTATCCTGGCCAAACTGGAGGCACTGAAAATCCCGGTGGTGGTTTTAAATCCGGTCAGCATTGATGATATCTTCCGAGACATCAAACTTCTTTCAGTGGTTTTAAACAAACAAGCGGTGGCCGATTCCCTGCTGATTGATATCGGAACAGCCCTGAGAGAAATAAAATCTTCCCTGGAGGTGATCCCGCAGGGCAAAAGGCCCAAGGTATATGCCGAGATTTCGTCACAGCCGTTGATGACCGCCGGCAACATGGGTTTGGTAGGGCTGCTGATTGAACAGGCCGGAGGTGAAAATATCGTTTCGGATATCGGCCAGGATTATGCTGTCATCAACCCGGAGATCGTCATTCAACGACGGCCGGATATTGTATTGATACTCCATCCCCAGACCGATAAAAAACGATTATCTGAAAGGATCGGCTGGCAGAACATCCCGGCGGTCAAGAATAAAAAAGTGTTCGACGACCTGGATCTGGATATTGTCCTGCGGGCCGGGCCCCGTTCTGTTATGGGATTAAAAGAGCTGAATAGAATATTTTATGAGAAGTAAGCATTTAGTCTGGCTGTCGCCGCTGATACTTTTCCTGGCAGTTTTAGCCGGTCTTTCCTTTGGCCCTGGTGGATTCGGACTGTTCGTCAGCCCGGAGATAGCCTCCATCCGGCTGCCACGGGTATTGCTGGGCGCCCTGGTGGGGATGGGCCTGGCCGTTTCCGGCACCGCCCTGCAGGCGGTTTTGGGCAATGCCCTGGCCGAACCATATCTGCTGGGGGTTTCCGGCGGAGCGGCCTGCGGCATGGCTTTGGCATTGATCCTGGGTCTATCGTCCGGTCTTGTCGGTGCTTTCACATTGCAGTTATTCTCCTTCTCCTTCGGAGTGGCCGCCATCTTTTTGGTCTACCGGCTGGCCCGGGTCCACGGGCGGCTTCCTTCAGAGACCATGATATTATCCGGCGTGGTGGTCAATGCCTTTTTCTCCGGCCTGATAATGCTGCTGATGTCCCTGGCCGGAAGGCAGCTACAGGATATGATCTACATTTTAATGGGCAATCTGGGGATCCTGTTTACCCGGGACACGGTCTTCCTGCTAGCCATCGCCTCGGTGTTGGTGGTGGCGGGGTCTATCTATCTGTGGATCCAGTCGAAAAACCTGAACTTGCTGACCCTGGGGGAGGCCCAGGCCCAGAGCATGGGGGTTCCGGTGGAACGGCTGAAAAAATCTGTGTTCTTTATCATCGCCCTGATGGTGGCAGCGCTGGTTTCCCTGGCCGGAGTGATAGGCTTTATCGGGTTGATGGTACCCCATCTGGGAAGGATGATTTCGGGGCCGGACAATAAAAGGCTGCTGCCTGTTTCCGGACTGTTGGGCGCCAGCCTGTTGATCCTCTCGGACACTCTGGCCAGAAGCTTCGGAAATTTTGAAATCCCGGTTGGCGTCATTACCGCCCTTTTGGGCGTACCGTTTTTCATTTTCCTGTTATGGAGAAAAAAATCACAGAAGATATGATAGCTATAAACCATCTGACATACCGCTACGGCCCGATTACGGCCCTTCGCGATATCAGCCTACAGGCCGCTTCGGGAGAGATGATAGGGCTGATCGGGCCCAACGGCTCCGGCAAAAGCACTTTGTTATCTTGCCTGGCCGGATTAAGGGGTAATTTCCCCGGCCGGATAACTATCGGAGGAAAGGATATTGCCGGATATAATTCACAGGCTCTGGCCCGTATGGTTGCAGTTGTTTTTCAAGACAATTTCTTTCCCTTCGATTTTACCGCCTACGAAATAGTGGCCATGGGTAGGAGCCCGTTCCTCAAAGCCCTGCAGGATGAAACAATCGGGGATCATAGGATCATTGAGGAGGCGATGCGGCAGAGTGACTGCTATCAGCTAAAGGATCGCCCGATCACCGAACTTTCGGGCGGCGAGCGGCAACGGGTAATATTGGCCCGGGCCTTGGCCCAGCAGCCCAAAGTGTTATTAATGGATGAACCCACCAATCACCTGGACCTCAAGCATCAGCGCCTGATCCTGGGAACGGCCAGAAAGTTGAGCTCCGAAATCGGGGTTCTGGTAATAGCTGTTCTGCACGACCTGAACCTGGCCGCCAGTTTTTGCGACCGGATAATATTACTGCATCAAGGGGCCATCGCCGCTGACAACCCGCCCAACGAAGTGCTGAACGCAACCATCCTAACGCCGGTTTATGAAACCGATATCGATATCGTTTTGCATCCCAGAACCAATAGACCACAAATTCTTATTTAAAAGGAGGAAATTTCATGTGGGAAATGAATATCGGCAAAAATGCCGGAACAATCTGGCACGAATTGAATGCCAAAGGCGAGCAGAATATCAGCGCTTTAAAAAGAAGCACCAAGCTTGACGATAAAAACCTTTACCTGGCCCTGGGCTGGCTGGCAAAGGAGAACAAAATAAAGTTCGCTCAGAAACAAAGACAGATCATGATCGGTTTGACCGGATAATAAATATTAAGGAGAATAGATGCTAACCGCCTTGATGCTTAGCCTGATCTTGGCAGCCTCCCATGGGGACTCTCTAAGGGGCCCAAACGCCCCCGGCAACGACCCCAATGTATCCCTTGATACTTTGTCCGGGGATGGAATAATCAAACCGGCTGCATTGTCCGATAGCATCCCGGTTTTTACCTTAAAAGGTATAGTGGTGACCGCCACCAGGACTCCTCTGGCCCAGTTGGTGGCCCCAGCCAGCGTTTCCATCATTCAGGCAGATTCCATGGATCCATCCAGAGGGGCAGTGACAGCCTTCTCGCAGGTATCGGGGGGCAATGTGGGGATTACCGGGGGGCTGGGCAGCGTGGCATCATTCAACATCAGGGGCTCGTCTTCCGAACAGGTCCTTTTTCTGCTAAATGGCATGCCTTTGAACTCGGCATTGACCGGGGGCTACGACCTTAATAAGATAACCGGCAACATAAAACGGATCGAGGTGGTCAAGGGACCGGCCTCAGCTCTTTACGGGGCCAATGCCCTGGCCGGAGTGGTCAATATAATAACCATTGACGACGCCCCTGAAAAGCCTTATTCCAAGATAACCTATCAATACGGGAAGCATAAACAGCAGACAATGTCGGCCATCCTTTCCCGGCAGTTGAACCGGTTTTTGAGCATCTCCCTTTCGGCTGATTGGAAAAGCACCGACGGAGAACGACCCAATTCCGATTACAGCGGCAGTAATTATTTTTTGGGCGCCACCGCAACGCCGATAAACCTTTTAAAGGTCGGCCTGGAATACCACTCATACCAGTCGATGAGCGGGTCGCCGGGGAGCCTTATATATGGCGCCACCTTGCATGACCGGATGTTAGACGACCAGCAGGATTTTTACGCCAATATTTCTTATTCCGATCTTGTTAAGATAAAGTTCGGACAAAGCATGGTGGATAATATTTTCTACAGTTACGATTATAATTCCAGCACCAGAAATTTCTCCAGACAGAACAATGCAGATGTTCAATTTAATTATGGCTTCCGGCAAAAATTCAATGTGGTCTTTGGGGGCGCCTATCAGCAAGTAACGAGCGAAAGCGATAATTCCGGAGATCACAATATTGATCAGTACTCGGCCTTTATAAATCAGGAGGTCAAACCATTATCGCCCTGGCTGGTCGTTGCCGGTGTGAGGTACGACAAGAATTCATCTTATCCACGCCAAATTTCACCTTCGATTTCTTCCAGTTGGCAATTAACCAAGCAGTACGCTTTATATGCCACTTACGGCATAGCCTATCGCGCACCTACTGTCAATGAATTGTATTGGTATTCAGTTTATAATTCCCCCTGGGACGTATCTATTTATTCCGGCAATGACACACTAAACCCCGAAAAAAGCAACCAGTATGAGATCGGCTACAAGCAGGAGAACGCTTCGTATAATAGTTCCATCTGTTTATACCAACGCAACACCACAGACCTTATTAATTGGAATCAGACAACTTTCATCCTCCCCGATACTTTTTTTACTCAAACAGCCAACCTTACCGAAGTTAAAACAACCGGTTTTGAAATTAACGGTGGGGCATCGCTGCTGAAATATTTTGTCCTAAATGCCAGCTATAATTATTGTTTGGCAAAAGTAGTAGATGTTTCTGCTAAATTTCAATTCGGCTTTTCAGATAGCAACCGGGAGTTGAATTACACTCCGGCCAATTCCGCCAACCTGTCATTTGCTGTTAAGGGTTACCCCATCACAGACCATCTCTCGCTCAGCTGGCAGTTAAACACCCAGTACAAGGACCGCCAGCTGGCCAGCCACCCCGATGAATTTAATCCGGGATCCGAACTGCCGCGTTATTTCGTTTCCGGCCAAACGCTGTCGTTGAAGATCAGGGATGCGCTTTTGTTCTACAAGATCGACAACCTGTTCAACGCCGAATACCAGGTGCGGGCCGGATATCCCATGCCCCGCAGGAGCTATGCTTTCGGCATATCCATGGAGCTTTGGAACTGATCGTTTGATTTTTAACCACAAAAAGCCCGATCCACCTCGGGCTTTTTATATTTGACAACCGCCATCACTTAGTATAAAATCCTTTATATGGATGATAAATTGAAATTAGCCTGCCTGGCCTCCGGCGGCGGAACCAATCTCCAGGCCATAATTGATAATATCGAATCCGGCCGGCTTGATGCCCGGATAGTGGCCGTCATCTCCAACGTTCCCGGTGCCGGCGCTTTGGAAAGGGCACAAAAGCACGGCATTCCCTGGTTCGTCGTCAATAATAAAGACTATCCCACCCGCGAACTTTTTGACCGGGAGTTGTCCGCCATTATTGACCGCCAGAAAGCCCAATTGATCTGCCTTTGCGGGTTTTTGCGCATTTTTAGTCCGTTTTTCATAGACCACTATCCCAACCGCATTATCAATATCCATCCCGCCCTGCTGCCGGCCTTTGGCGGCAAGGGATTTTACGGCCACAAGGTGCATCAGGCCGTGCTGGCCTCCGGGGAAAAAGTATCGGGCTGTACGGTTCACTTTGTGGACAAAGAGGTGGACCACGGCCCCATCATCCTGCAGAGAACAGTGCCGGTGCTGCCGGAGGACACTCCGAACACCCTGGCAGCCAGGGTGCTGAAAGAGGAGCACATCGCCTATTCCCAGGCCATATCTATGATCGCCCATGGCAAATTAGAGACCGCCGGAAACAAAGCAACCCCCTTAAAAGCACAGAACTAAGATGCGACGCAGTTTTATTTTAGCTTCCATTACCAGTCTTTTATTATTCCTTATATTCCCCCTCTTTTCCCTGTGGCCCCTGGCATTTGTCTCATTGATCCCCTTGTATTTCGGCATTGAAAATCTCTCTGTTCGCAGAGCGTTTCTTGTTGCCTGGCTGAGCGGATTTTTCTTCTTCTGCGGCCTGCTTCATTGGATAGTGTTCAACCCTGCGGTGGAGAGCTGGGTCAAGCCACTGTTATACTTGGGAGTGGTTTTAATCGCAGCCTATCTTTCCCTTTTCTTTGCCGCTTCTTTTTCTCTAGCCAAATGGTTGTCTGGCAGATTAAATATACCGTTTTGGTGGGCGGCCCCATTCGGCCTGGTGCTGTTCGATTTCCTCCGCAGCCACGGCATCCTGGGTTTCCCCTGGGGCTCATTGGGCTATAGCCTGGCCAGGTGGACCAGCGCCATTCAGATGGCCTCTTTTACCGGGGTATACGGGATTACTTTCTGGATCGTTCTGATGAACGGGCTGATTTATTGGCTTATAAAATATTTCATCGCTAACCGGCCCTTCCGGTTGACCACCCCGGCTGTTTTAAAAATATCCTTGGTGCTGCTGATCTTTGTTATGCCGCCGCTAATCGGTAAAATTATGCTATCCAGGGTAAATAAAGAGATGCGCAATGCCCCTATGCTCAACGTCTCCCTGATACAGGGAAATATAGAACAGGGGTTGCGTTGGGATCACGATTTTCGAGAATATAACTGGCAGACCTATGATTCCCTCAGCCGGCAGGCCCTAAAACAGCCGGTTGATCTGCTGGTGTGGCCGGAAACGGCCCTGCCTTTTTATCTCCGGTATGAGCCGGAATATTTTTTACGAGCCCTTTCCCTGGCCAATGATTTAAAAAGCAGCATCCTGACCGGGGTTCCGGACTTTTCCTATGAACCAAGTCAGCAAAGACAGCTTTATTATAATTCGGCCTTTTTGATACGTCCCATCTACGGATTGACCAATTCTTATGCCAAAAGCCACCTGGTGCCGTTCGGCGAAAGGTTCCCCTACAAGGATAAGATACCCTTTATCAGAAATGTTAATTTTGGCGAGGGTGAATGGACCCCGGGAGCCGACAGCATTGTTTTCGATTTGGGCGGCATAAATTTCTCCTGTATGATCTGTTTTGAATCCATCTTCCCGGAGATCGCCCGAAAACAAGTAAGCCAGGGCGCCAGGTTCCTGGTCAACATCACCAATGACGGGTGGTTCGGGCGATCCGGGGCGGCCCGCCAGCACGCCGAAATGGCCGTCTTCCGGGCGGTGGAACAGCGGCGAGCGATAGCCCGCTGCGCCAACTCCGGCATCTCCATGTTCATCCTGCCCACCGGAGAGAACATCAAACCCACCCCCCTTTATAAACAAATAATAATAACCAATGCCATCCCGCTTTTAAACACCAGAACCTTTTATCAGAAGCATGGCGATATCTTCGTTTTATTTATCCTCCTCGCCTCACTTCTCCCTATTCTTGCCCTTCTTATTAAATCATTCCTTTTTAAAAACAATCCTACTAAATGACCCAGCGGCAGAGGGCCCGGGGTAACTAAGATTTCAATATAATTTGACTTTTCAGCGATTGGCTGGGAATAAAATTCCTCCCTTTACGGTATATTGGATAAAAGGAGGAACGGAAGATGCCACACAACTATATCTGGTTATTCCCGCTGGCTGGAGTCCTGATCGGATTCGCCTTAAGCTCGGCCTTCCTGCGCTTAAAGCCTGCATTTTCAAAGGGATATACCCGGAGCAACTATGCGCCCATTGAGAGCAATGACCTGAAGCTTGGCCTGTTATTTACGGTTTACGGACTGATTTTGATTATGCTCTCTTCGGCGGGATATTCATTATATCAAAACATCCAAAATGCCAAACTTGCTTCCGACAATACCATATATGTGCCTGACAAAACAAAAATCATTATTTACCAGTTGCCTCCGCCTCCGCCTATAGATAAAAGATTTATTGATATAGATCATTCCCTGCCGAAAGCGATTGCCGCCCCGATGCCCGGCATCCCCACGCCGGTGGCTGATGCCCTGGCAACGGATGACGGCGGCTTTTCTCAAAGGGATCTAAACAACGCCCTGATTGCTAATGCTGTTAACCCCGATACCATAAAAGGACCAGTCGAATTTGTCAAGGACAACGATATCCCCGAATCCGGGATCTTCCAGGAACTGAGCAAAAAGCCAGTATTGCTCAAATCCATAAAACCTGTCTACCCTTCAATCTGCATCGCCGCCCAGGCCGAAGGCCGGGTCTACCTGAATCTGCTGCTTGACTATGACGGCCATATCATGAAGGTGGAGATCGTAAGAAGCTCCGGCAATTCGGCCCTGGACGAAGCGGCGGTGGCTGCCGCCGGGCAATTCATCTTCTCTCCGGCCCTGGCCTCCTCCGGCAAGGCGGTAAGGGTTTGGCTGGCCTATCCCATCACCTTCTCCTTGGGAAAATAGTTGCGTCAGACAACGGAAAAAGGGGAAAGCATACGCTTTCCCCTTTTTAATTTTCCCGGCGATCAACTTCCGTTGGGAATATCTATTTCTATGGCGGTGGAGATCTCCGGCGGCGGGCAGGGCGAATCATCAGCCGGCAGGAAGATGACGATGGTCTTCACCTCATACACCACGTGGGGCGCCGCAGCAACCAGCGCCATCTCCTGCCTGGCGCGTGGGGCCGCCGCCCGGGATTTCTTTTCCGGAGCCCGGGCCAGGAGCGGTTCTTCGTCTTTGACCATGCTGACGGCTTTATCAAGCTCTGTTTCCCGGGGGTTGGAGAATTCTCCGGAGTAAAACAGGTTCACGGAAATGACCAATAAAATGATCACCGAAGCCGCGGCAGCTATCGGCATTCCACCCCAGTTAAAAATTCCCCATAGGGGCGTTTTCTTCCGGGCTATCTTTCTTTGGGCGATGCCGCCGGCCACTCTGGAAGCCAAGGTGTCAAAGTATCCCTCGGGAGCCGATTGGCATTCCGCATCGGCCACGGCCTGGTCCAGGTTCTTCAATTGCGTGACCAGCCCCTGGCATTCCGGGCAATGGCTTAGATGGGCATCTACCATGGCTCGATCCCGCTGATCCAACTGCCCGTCAATATAGGCCTGCAATTGGTCCAGATCTATTTTATGTTCATTCTTATTCATATTACATCCTTCAACCTTTCCATCAGGGTCTTTCTTCCCCGGAACAGCCGGGACATTACCGTCCCCAGGGGGATTTTCAGGGCCCGGCTGATCTCTTCATAGGAAAGCTCTTTATCGACCCTTAATAAGAGGACCTCCCGCTGGTCGTTTGGCAGGCCGTCTATCTCGTTCCTGATCCTTTGGCAGGAGTCGTTCTGAATGGCATTCTCCAGAGGGTCATCGGAGTCCGACAGTTGGTGATCTTCCTCCAAGGTCACGTACCGTTGTTGTTTTTTTACCGCATCATGGCAAAGGTTTATGGTTATCCGCACCAGCCAGGTATAGAACCGGTACTGGTTATTGTAGGTTCTAAGTGAAAAATAGGCCTTGATGAATGTTTCCTGGGCCGCTTCGTCGGCCGCCGCATGGCTTCTTAGGTACCTGGCGGCAGTGGAATAGATAGCCCGCTGGTATCTTTTCACCAGCTGGCTGTAATAGGCGTCCTGGCCGGACAGCACTTTTTCTATCAGTTCTTGGTCGCTTAGTGTTTCCAAATTATATACCGTTTAAAACCATACTTTATTCCCTAATAATAAAAGGCGGAATGCTCCGCCTTTTATTGGTATTTATTTTTTGGTGTTAGCCATAAGTCTCATGGCGGAGAGGCAGGGATTTGAACCCTGGATACAGCTTTAAAACCGTATAACGGTTTAGCAAACCGTCGCCTTCGGCCACTCGGCCACCTCTCCGCATTAAACATCTAAACTAATTATACTGTTTTTTGGTCTAAAATTCAAGATGGCCCTGTCGGGCAAGCAATTCTAACTGTGATTTGATCATGAACATTCTGGCGGAAGCGAGAGGATTTTGCACCTGCGGCGCATCCGCCGTCGCCTTGTTTGCATAATTCCTGCCGGCGGAGAACCCCGTGGTCTTCAACCACTCCAGGGGTTCTTGCAAAATGGCGGAAGCGAGAGGATTTGAACCCCTGGTGCCTTGCAGCACTGCGGTTTTCAAGACCGCCGCCTTCAACCACTCGGCCACGCTTCCATCATGGCATTGCCATCTTTAATATTTAATTTTAACACCTTAATTTATTGATGTCAATCTAAATATTCATGAATTATCCCGTCGCAAGTTGGCGGGATATTAAAATGAAAGTTGTTTTACTTCTCACACAGGTTGCCGTTGAAGGATCCCGCTTCTCAACCTCCCGCTGCCTTGATCCATTGCCTGTCACAGATGATGGTATAATTGCAGTTCGGGCAGGTCGTGCTCGGATCTGGACAATCGCCTAATGGTTCGGCCGGATCAAGGATCTCGGTTATCAGGGCTTTTATCACCCGATGATACCTTTCTAACAATTCCTGGCGGGAATCGGAGGCCTCGAACAGGTTCTCCTGACAGATCGCTTTTTTTCCCAGCACCAGCAGGCCGCTGTTCAATACCTCAACCGGAACTTCCTGGTGCTTGTCCTTGTACAACAGCAGATACAACGGCAACTGCACCGATTTTACGGTCCTGTGCCAGTCTACCCGGCCATCGAGTTGAACTTTCTTGTTATTGGGCTTGGACGGGTTGGCTCCCGTCTTGTAATCCAGAATGAAGATATCTTGGCCCCTCCGGTCGACCCGGTCGACCCTTCCGTTGAGCATCACCAGGCGCCCGTCTTCCAATTTCATGCTGCCGGTCAGGGTGTCCTCGTTGCTGATGATCTCGATGTCTTTCAGGTGCTGGTCATGATACTGCAAAATGGCCTCCAGGCGGTTCTCCACCTGCATCTTGATCAGCCGGACCGGGCCGTCCAGCACCTGGCCGAATTCTTTGGCAAATGCCTTGTCGCAAATCTCCTTGATTTCTTTCCTATCACCCTTGACGATGGTCAGCTTTTTACCCTTGCATCGTTCAAAGAAATTCTCCAGTATCCCGTGGACTAGTTTGCCTATCATGCTCTGGTCCACCTCTTCTCCGGCCTCCTCCTTCTCCTTCAGCCCCATTACATAATGGTAATAAAACTGTAGCGGGCATTTCAGGTAACTGTCCAGCATAGTGGGCGAAAAACTCATGCCTGCTAGTTGCCCGATCACTTCCTGGTTCTTAGCGATGGGCCGGGGGTCGCCATGTCCGAAAATTGTCCGGAAGAACACCGGGCTTGGCCTTCCGGCCTTCGGGTCATTTGTCCTCTGTTGTTCCCGCCACATCAGGTCCTCAACAAAACGGCTCTTTTCCTGGCCGTCGCCCTCCCGGAAGAATATATGAACATCCTCCGCACCCCAAACCAGATTCTCAAAGTAATATTTCAGGATCATCTCCCGCTCCCGGTAGCCGATCAGCCCCAGCTCCTGGCGCATGGCGTGCGGCAGAAGGGTGTCCGGTGACTTTCCGGGTGGAAGTATGCCTTCGTTGGCGTCCAGCAAAAATACCTCCCGGAACTTTATGCCCCTGGTTTCCATCATCCCCAGCACCTGCAGGCAGCGGGAGCTGCTGCCTCCGAAAGGCACCGCTATGCTGCCCAGGAAGTGCTCCAGAAAGCGGAAATAGGAACCCACCCGGTCAAACCTCTGGCCGGCCAGCATTGAGTGTCGCAGGTCCTCCAGGCCGTTCAGCAGCGACTCTATGAAGGCCGAAGTATAAGGATGCCGGTTGGCCGAACCCTCGCGGGAAATGAAGGACACCAGGTTCTGAAGTTTCCCGGCAAAATCCCCGATATCGGCGATCTGGTCAAAATTCCGGAACACCACCTGGTGGATATTTGCCAGGTGTTTCCCCGCCAAGTCCCGGCTAACATCATGATTGCCTCCCACCGAGCACCTTTCGCAGAATTTTTTAACCAGTTCCTGGTCCCGCTCGATAACCTCAAGCTCGACGAACCGGGCTTGATGTTGGGTCAACTGCTCCTCTACGGTATGGGCCAGTATCCGTCCTGCCTGGACAGAATCCCCCATCTTGATATTCTTCAGATAGGGATGCAACAATAATCCCAGGTAATCCTGTAAATAATACCTGTTATCATTTTTTTGTTCCAGAGCCTGTCGCAGGGCCTTGATCATGGCGTAGATTGGGGTTCGGAACAGGGGGTAGCCCATTGATATGTTCCAATCGTCTCCCGTTAGAGGCAGGGTATGTTCCACCAATGGGAACAGGCTCTCCGGGGACGGCAGGATGATCGCCCGGCCGTCGAGTTTACCGGTGCCTTTCAGTATCTGGTTCAGCCCGAAAACCTCGCCATGAATGTCCCTGGCCCGATGATAATGCGGTTTAGCATTTGGTCCCTTTGTCTCCGGCATCTCCGGTTTTAAACCCAGGGCCTTGATTATGCCTTCGATGCCCGGCCCGTCCTGGAGCAGGATGGTAGTCTGATCCAACTTCAGCAATTCCCTGAATATCGCCTGCTCGGCCCGGGTTAGGGCATAAAACCCGGCCAAAATGATGCAGGAATATTTGCCAAGTTTCAGCCGGGCCGTTCCCTCCGAAACCCGGGCATACCGCCAGGCCCTGGTAGAAAGCCCCTCAGCTTGGATCTTGTCATAAAAGGCCCGGTACATGCCTGAAAAGTCACTGAAATCCTTTTGCATCCGGGGTGGGATCTTTTGCTCGGCCAGCGCCTGGAACGATGACAGCTGTTCGGGCCTTACCCCCTCGATATAAAGTTCGTCAAAATCGGCCTGGAGCTTGAAACCCCAGGGAGCGAATTCATCCAGACTGTAATCTTTCTTCCCGGCCCCGAAAGAGCCCCGTTCCCGGTGCAGGTCGTATAGCAGGGCCATTCCATCGGCGGGAGAGACCGGCCGGGTGATCAACCCCAGTTCATCACAGGCCCCGTCAACCCACTCATCTATTGACAAGATCTCCGGACCGGCCATGGCTTTGCCCTTCTTGGCCGCCAAAAGTTCGTAGACCGCAACGGCCGGCCTTTTGCCGGGAAAGACAAGCAGGGACTGGTCCAGATTCTCTCCCTGCTCCAGCAATATTTCAACCGCCCCGGCCACCAGGTCGCCGCCCTTGGAAAGAACTATGGTCCGGTTCATGATAATTCCTCCACTTTGGCGGTTTCGACATGGGCGATAAAGACCCTGATCTTTTTGCCGGGATAGACCTCCCCCAGGATCTCAGCATATTCCTTCATCTGCTTCCGGTGGTCGCCCTCCCGACCGGTCTTGAAATCAACCAGGGTCAGCCGCTCATCCTGGACTATCAGACGATCCATACGGTAAAGTCTTCCATCCCGGCCGATGAAATTCTTCTCCTTAGAGATATTCCTTCCTTCGTCAGTCCGGAACCATTCTTTTATCTTTTGATCTTCGAGGAATGTGGCGACATGCTGTTTCATCTCTGTGGCCTCGGCCGCGGAGAAATCAGACAGCGTTCCCTCCTTTTCCAGCCGGGCAAATACCCGCTCGACCTCTTCGTTTAATCGGCCCGATGGCTCTTCGGCAAGTTCCAGGGCCCGGTGATAAACCTCCCCCTTGCGGGTCTCATGCAGGCGATGGCTGGTCCATTTATCCCCCCTGATGTCGTCTTTCCTGGCAAAGTTTTCCGGCAGGATGATCTCGGTGGGAGACTGGGTCGCCTTGTCTCCTTTCACATCACGCTTAGCACCCTTCTCGGTTACGTCAAAAAGCCTTTTATAAAAACATTTATCAC
Organism: Candidatus Edwardsbacteria bacterium; assembly: GCA_018821925.1. Classification (NCBI taxonomy): domain Bacteria; phylum Candidatus Edwardsiibacteriota; species Candidatus Edwardsiibacteriota bacterium. The sequence continues at coordinate 24,113 of JAHJLF010000049.1, read as the reverse complement.
TTTTGTAAACCACCAGGTTATAAAGCTCATACTTGGCTCTGGTGCAGATCACATAAAGCAGGTTCATCTCGGCTATTTGATCATCAATGGCCTGGCGGTCAAATATTCCGCCCAGGGTGTCATTGATCTCGGCCGTCTGCTTGGTTATTCTGTAAAGCGCAAGGTCATCCCCCTCCTTGGCGTAATAAATCGATCCTTTCGAGGCCCGGGAGTCATACAACAGGTTTATTACGACGGGAAAGCCCAGACCCTTGGCCTTGTGGAAGGTCATCAGCCGGACGGCATCGCCGTATTCCGGCAGTTCCTGCTGGAACAGTTCCTGGTCCTGGCGCCCGGCTTGCTCCAGAAAATCACGGATACTGTTGGCTCCCTTGGCCTCCAGGCCGTTGACCGACTCCAGCATCTTGGCCAGAGAATCGGCCTCCTCGGCAAAATTGGCAAAGACATTCAGCGCCTTCATTGCCAGGGAGAGCAGGTCATAAAGTGGATAATAGCCCGCTTTTTGGTAGAGCGGCTCCAGGAAAACTGACCACAGCTGTCCCAGTACGGCATCACGCTTGAAACACTGGTAGAGGTATTCCCGGCTTTCCCGGCGGACGGCCAACAGGGCGTGCAGCAGTTCCGGTGTCAGGTTGATGTTTAATGATGATGCCGCACGGTTCATTATATTCCCACTGATGAAACGGTAAAATGACAGGTCATCCACCGGCGAGTCCAGGAATTTCAACAGCTCCGCCAGTTCGGCCACCACCTTGCGGTTCCGGATATCAAGCGAACTGGACGAGGCCACCGGTATGCCGGCCTTGTTCAGCCAGCCCACTGCATCCTCCAGCTGGGCATTCTTATGGGCCAGCACGGCTATGTCCCGGGGAGAATATCCCCGCGATAGGACATCCTTGATTATCGCTAAAAGATCATCCCGGCCCGGCTCCGGCGGGCCAGTCTCCTCCGTTTCGGCCGCCGGACTTTCGTCTCCATTTGTTTCCCCATCTTCGGGCTCGGAGGCCTTGGCCGGAATGTGCTTCACCAGCACATAACCCTGGGACTTTCTTTCCGGCAGGGCCTGCTGTTCATATTCAGTCAAGCCGCTGTCATCGGCGGCAAAATCCTCGGTGCCCAGCATTGCTTTCAGTTTTCCCTTAAACACACCGTTCACATAATCGACTATCACCCCCCCGCTGCGGTAGTTGTTCAATAGGGACTTGACATGGGCGCTGCCGGCCACACTGGCCGGGACCTTCTCCCCGCCCTTGGCGGATTTGGCCTCTTCCATCATCTGCCGCATAATCCTGTAGTCGGCGTTGCGGAACATGTAGATGGCCTGTTTGACGTCGCCCACCACGAACAGCGAACCCTGGCGAGACAGGGCCTCCCTAAACAGGGGATCCAGCGTCAACCACTGCATGGGCGAGGTGTCCTGAAATTCGTCTATCAGGAAATGGTTGAGCCGGGCACCCAGCCTCAGATAGACCTCGGGAATGATCTCTTCCCTAAGGTATCCGTTTAAATAACGCCCCAGATCGTTCAAGTGGACAATACCCAGTTGTTTTTGGGACCGCGCCAGGTAGGTTTTAAAATCCCCGAACAGCCGGGCATAGGCGCTGTAGTACGATGTGGCATGGGCATAGGCCAGCTGCTCGAAAACCTGTCGGAGTTCCAGCCAACGGCCCATCATTTGTTCGTAGGCCTTGTCTGCCTTTTTAGGTTTGGCAACCGGCAGGGTCCGGTTGGATATCGTCAGATCCAGAAGTTTAGATATTTCGCGGGATGACACATATTCCATGAATTTGCTTGGTTTCTTCAGCTCCAGGCCGCTTTTTTGGGCTTCAGTGATTATGCCTTCATATTCCGTTTTTATTACGATTAAGAACTGATTCACCTTGCCGGGCTCCGAATGATCGATGATGTTTCCGTACTTCTTGGCTTCTATGCCAAGAAGCACCGAGAATTCTTTAGCCATCTTTTCTTCGGGTTTCCAGGCAAAGATCGCCCCCTCGGTACGGTTTAGGGTGGAGATGAAATCATCCAGCGATCTGTCCAGGGCCTCATCCTTTCCGGACCGGCTCAGCATGTCGGCGATGGAATAATTCAGCAGGTCGGTGTAGTTGAGGGCCAGCTCTATGTCCGACGGCAGGTCAAAATCATTTATCGATGCCATGAAGATGTTTTTATCGAAGCTGTCTATGGTCTGAACCTGAAAATCGGAATAACCTTTCAGGATCCGGTCCAGCGCCGCGGCAGCCGCGGCGGGAATCTCCTTTGGTTTGATCTTTAAAACAGCTGCCGTCTGGGCCAGGGTTTCCTTGTCACTGTTCAGGGCCAGAGCTTTCAGCCAGGCAATTATCCGTTCCTTCATCTCCCGGGCGGCGTTCTTGGTGAAGGTGATGGCCAGTATATTCTGAACCTCGTTCTGGGGGATTGCCGGGGATAGCAGGAACTGGACATAGCGAAGGGTCAGGGCGTGGGTCTTGCCGGACCCGGCCGAGGCCGAGACCACCAGCAGGTGGGGAAATTTGTATTCGCTGTCTTTTATTAACACTTCGGACATTGTAACGCTCCGATTGGTTGATTTATCAATTAAGGCCTGGGGTTGATTATCTATTATCGGACAGAAAAAATCAAGAAGATAGATATCTTATATTGTCATAAAGAAAACCCCTTTGGCATATTTAGTATTTTAACACAGAGGGGCGACAAAAGCAGTTAAAAGTTGAAAAGAATATAAGATGCTGTAATATCTTTGTTGCTTAATAAAAACGGGCCGCCTTTTTAAGGGCGGCCTGTTGGTTGGCTTGTCTTTTTATTTCAGCACTATCATCTTTCGGCTTTGGGACTTGTCGCCGGTGCTTAAATAATAGATGTACACCCCGGCGCTGACCTGCTTGTTATGGTTGTCCTTCCGGTCCCAGCTGAGGGTATAGCTTCCTGCCGGCTGATCTTTGTTGACCAGTGTTTTCACCAACTGCCCGGCTATGTTATAGATATTGAGCCTGACCCGTCCAGCCTTAGGCAGCTGGTACTTTATTGAAGTCTGTTTGTTGAATGGATTGGGAGCATTTTGGAACAGATGCATTGCCGTTATCCGATTTTCTGTTTCCGGTTTCCCGTATACGCCGTTCACCTCCCCAAAATCATCCATGATCTTCTGAACCGCCGCCTTGGCCTGGGCCTGATCCATGAAGTACAGCGGGAAGCCTAGAAGGGCCGTCTGGAAGTCGCTTCCCAAATACCTCACCCCGCAGTTCTGTCCCTCAAAACTGCTTCCGTTGTTCTTCATGTCTATATCATATATCCCCTCGGCCGGAGACACCGGGGTCAGCTTCTCTATATACCGCATGGTCCCGATCCACGATGCCACCGGGACCTTGGCCGGGTCCACCGAGATATCCGAATAGCCCTGTTTGCCAACCGCCGCCTGGAACGAATCCGTCATTAGTGATCGGCTCATCTGCGATACTTTCATATAGTCATACATAAAGCTGCCGGCATAGTAATGGGCTGTATCAATATTGTTGCCGATGATATCCGCGCTGGGCTTCCAGCCGGCTACGCACAATTTGCCGCCGTGCGACAAATACAACTTCAGGTCGCTTACGCAATTGTTCAGCATGGGTGAGCTGTAGTCGTCGGCATGCCAGAAGACTGTGGAATAGGGGGCCAGGTCGATCAGGCCCGGCTTCTCACCGCTGGTCCCATACTCGTGTTCCGTGATGATGTAGCCATCCAAAAGATCACGGTAGTATTTATCCTGGGTGGTATCCCGGGGAAAGCTGCCGGCTGTCCAGTTCTGGGTCTCGTCCACCACTAAAATTCCCTTATCCAGTGTCAGCAGTACCGGAACGCCGATAGCCTCGGCGGCAATCGGGCTCTCTCTGCCATCATTGTCCACGGCTCTAACGGTAATATAACAATTAACATTTGATGTTAGCCCCGAAATTGTGTCACATAATGAGGTTGTATATTTACTGTATGCATAGGATCCGCTAGCATAACCATAATAGATATTGTATCCGTGTATCTCGGGTTCATTTAACTCTTCCCAAGCGATTTGAAGTCGTTCCCCGTCGCCCAGGTCACTAACCACGGGATTTTGAACAATTCCAGGATAATTAGTAAGAGTAGCTATCATTGCCAGCCCGGCGCCGGTAAGTTGACTACAATAAGGAATGCTTACATAATCAATGATATCCTGCATCGTATGCCAGTATGGGCTATATGGGTATTCCTTTCCCCGAGTTGCTGGGTAACCTCGTTCGAAGAAAGGATAATCGTCGCTACTGTAATATCCCGGAATAAACTGCGGAATGAGTGTGGTATAAATTTGAGCGGTTTGACCTAATAGTTCACCATATGCTTCAAACCCCGGATACCTATATATTTGAATTTCCCCATTATTGCCAACATATCCCATAACATCATTCACTAATACGCAACCAATATCCATACCTAAAGAATCAGCAACACCCGCATAATGTATGCTTCCCAATGCTCCGACCTCCTCAGCAGCGAATGCAATAAAACGTACAGTTTTTCTGGGAGGGAATAGTGCCATGATCCTGGCCATTTCCAGAGTTGCCGCCAATCCGGTGCCGTTATCGTCGGCCCCCGGAGCAGGGGTGTATATTCCGGTATAGGAATCGTAGTGCCCACCGGATATATATATCACAGAAGTATCTTTAGAACCCGGTATGGTCGCTATGACGTTAATCGATAGGTTGCTGCCGATCGAATCGTATTCCGCAGTGTAAAGAGTATCGAACTCCACAAGAGGAATACCCATGGATGTGAACCATTGGCGTATAGTGTCGGCGATGGTAAAACGATTAGATGAAAGGTAATATCTAGTACCTAAGGACTGCAAAGCGAGAATTCGATTTTGAATCGATGTGGTGTCGATAGATGAAACCATTGCCGCGATAACGGGATCGTATTGGATCTGACCGGTTGATAACAATGGTGTCGGTCTAAAAGGAAGTCCCTTTAGAGAAATTGGGGATAGTGTGATACCGGGCGCAATTATTAATCGTTCGATAGGAATTACCACATTGGCGGCTATCAACACATCATTGCCACGTTGGATGAGTATACGCCCCAAAGATCGCAAGGCCTCTGGGTCAACGGCACCATCGGATTTTAAACGGTAAAGACAAGTTTCATCCATCGTGCCAAGGCAAGTTACCCTAAGATCGCAGTTAACTAGCCGAGCATGATCCGTTTTCAAGCCAGTGATAATATAACCCGATCCAAATCTGGCGATGACTTCATATTCAGGCTTGTCTGTTCTTTGGATGAAATCACGATTATAATTTCCTTCGATATAAAAAAAACTTTGCTGACATATTGCTGGAACTGGCCAGCATAATGCCAACAGTATGGTTATGGCAATTATTAAGATATTAGTTTTCATCGTCATTCCTCATAACAATTCGATTTCTGAATTATTCTATAATAGAACTGCCATTAAGTTTTTCTCTTTTATTTTAGCACTACCATCTTCCGGCTTTGGGTATTGTCGCCAGTGCTTAAATGATAGATGTACACCCCGGCGCTGACCTGCTTGTTATTATTGTCTTTCCGGTCCCAGTTGAGGACATAAATTCCCGCCTGTTGATCTTTATTGACCAGTGTCTTCACCAACTGCCCGGCTATGTTATAGATATTGAGCCTGACCCGGCCGGCCTTCGGCAACTGGTAACTGATAACTGTAAACTTGGTAAAGGGGTTGGGAGCGTTCTGGGATAATTTGAAGTTCAAAGCCGGGATCTTGTCCTCCGGATTGCCACTCACCCCGCTAACCTCCCCAAAATCATCCATGATCTTCTGAACCGCCGCCTTGGCCTGGGCCTGATCCATGAAGTACAGCGGGAAGCCTAGAAGGGCCGTCTTGAAGTCGCTTCCCAAATACCTCACCCCGCAGTTCTGTCCCTCAAAAAGACTGCTGTCGTTTTTCATGTCTATATTGTAGATCCCTTCGGCCGGTGATACCGGCGTCAGCTTCTCTATATAACGCATGGTCCCGCCCCAGGAGACCACCGGCACCTTGGCCGGATCCACTGAGACATCCTGATAACTCAGTTTACCCACCGCTGCCTGGAACGAATCCGCCGTTAGTGATCGGCTCATTTGGGACACCTTCATGTAGTCGTACATAAAACTGCCCGCATAGTAATGAGCAGTATCAATATTGCTGCCGGTGATATCCGCGCTGGGCTTCCAGCCGGCTATACACAATTTGCCGCCGTGCGACAAATACAACTTCAGGTCGTTAACGCAGCTGTTCAACATCGGTGAGCTGTAGTCGTCGGCATGCCAGAAGACTGTGGAATAGGGGGCCAGGTTGATCAGGCCCGGCTTCTCACCGCTGGAGCCATATTCATGCTCGGTTATGGTATAGCCCTCCAGAAGATCCCGGTAATATTTGTCCTGGGTGGTATCCCGGGGGAAGCTCCCCGCCGTCCAGTTCTGGGTCTCGTCCACCACCAGGATTCCCTTATCCAGCGTCAGCAGTACCGGAACGCCGATAGCCTCGGCGGCAATCGGGCTCTCCTTCCCGTCAGTGTCAACCGCCCGGACGGTAATATAACAGTTGGCGTTTGATGTCAGCCCCGATATGGTGTCGGATAATGAAGTAGTGTATTGGTTATAGACGTAAGACCCGCTGGTATAGCCATAATAGATTTTATAGCCCGCGATGTTGGATGCCGCATTCGGGGTCCAATCCACCGCCAGTTCGGTTCCGGTTCCGATATCGCTGGCGATGACATCGGCTACCTTCTGGGGATAGTTGGCCAGCGTGCCCAAAAACCCCGTCCCAGCCTTGATAATGCTGGTAACATAGCGCATGTTCATATATGTAGTGCTGTCGTTGGTCTGGTGATAGACCGTGCTGAAAACATCCTCTTCGCTGTAGGTCACCGGAAACCCGCGAATGGAGAATTCCCAGCTATCGCTGCCGTTCAAATAAACGCTGTTGTATACCGGCACCAGATTGGTGTCGGCGGTTCGGCCGTACCATCCGGCCAGCTGTCCCAGCATGTAGGCATATTCTTCCGAGCCCGGATAAAGTTTGGAGATAAAAGTGCTGTCGTTGCCTTTATATCCGATCATATCGTAATTGAGCATGCATCCTATGTCCTTACCCTCTGCCAGAGCCTGCTGGGCATAATATTCACTGCCGAACAGACCATATTCCTCCGCATCAAAGGCAATGAACCTGACCGTGCTGTTGGGCCGGTTGCCGGGCTGGGCCAGCACCCGGGCCATCTCCATGGCCGCCACCGTGCCTGAGGCGTTATCATCAGCGCCGGGGGCTTGAGAGTATTTTATTAAAGGATCTGAATAACGTCTGTCAGAATAGGAATCGTAATGCCCCCCCACGATATAAACGACCGATGTGTCTAAAAGACCCGGTATAGTAGCGATGATATTATGCTGTTTGGGACCGAAGCCGATATTAAAGGTATCTAATATAACATCGGTAATGCCCATGTTCAGAAACTGATTCCGTATCCAACCTACCACCGAGTCATGATTGGCGGCGTCTAAAAATCTGGTGTTAAAAGATTGCAAAGCTTCTATCCGGGTGCGTACCTGGGCGGTATCCACCAGATGGGTCAGCGTCGCTATCGAGGAATCCCTGACCAGGGTTGTGCCCAGCACATAGGTATTGGCGTTGAGCCTGATCGGCTCCCCGGAGAAATTCTTGATGGTAAAAGACTCGTAGTCCTTGGCGGTTGAATGCTTGATATCGGGGGCTTCCAGCAGATAGCTTCCGTTATGGGAGAAGATGATTTTTTGGGCCGGGGCGGCGGCAGCAAAGCCTTTTCTCTGATAGGCCCACTTTAGGTTTTTCGAATCGCCCTGGTATATCTTTTCGGCATTGATGATCTTGCTGTCATTTAAAATGCTCTGCCTGTCGGACACCAGCAGCTGTTCCTCCATGGCATAAAACACCTCCCAGCCTTTGTCGGCGGCATAGCGGTAGGCATCGGTGCCGGGAGCAAGTTCGACTTTGTAGATCCCCACCGGCAGAGCGAACAGATACCCGCCTAGCAAAGAGAAAGCCAACGCAAATAACAACCCCGTTTTTTTCATCGATCGGTTTCCTTAAAAAAGTTATTGCCTCGTTTTATGAATTATACACCCCTTTTACCCTAAAAGCTACCCCCTGGCCAGGGCCCTCAGTCTGGCCACCCTTTCTTCAATGGGAGGATGGGTGGAGAACAGGCTCATCAGGCTTTTACCCGAGAGCGGATTGACGATGAACATGTGGGCCGAGGAGGGATTGGCCTGAAGGGGCCGCGCCTGCGCCCCCCTTTGCAGTTTCTCCAGGGCGCTGGCCAGGCCGGAGGGATTTCCGGCTATCCTGGCTCCCCCGGCATCGGCGTCGTATTCCCGGGTGCGGGAGATCCACATCTGCACCAGCAGGGCGGCAATCGGAGCCAATATGGCCATCAGAATGAAACCTATGGCTCCGCCACCGCTGTTTCGGTCATTGCCCCTCCCGCCGTAACCGCCGAACATGGCGGCCCAACCGGCCATCCGGGCGATCATGGTTATGGCTCCGGCAAGAGTGGCCACGATCGAGGCGATCAGGATATCGCGGTGCTGGATATGCGCCAGCTCGTGGGCGATTACCCCTTCCAGCTCCGTCCGATTAAGAAGGCTCATTATGCCCTCGGTCACCGCCACGCTGGCATGGCTGGGATTGCGCCCGGTGGCAAAGGCGTTGGGGGATGCCGAGGGAATGATAAAGACCTTGGGCATGGGTATCCCGGCCCTGGTGGCCAAACCCCGGACAATAGAGTGCAGTTCCGGGGCCTCGGCCTCGGACACCTGCTTGGCCCGATAGCTCATCAAGGCCAACTTATCGGAGAACCAGTAGGCAAAAAGATTCATCCCTCCGGCAAATATCAAGGCCATCATCATCCCCTGCCGGCCGCCCAGTTGGTCCCCGACTAAAACCAGGATAACCGTTAACCCCGTCATTAATATGATAGTTTTGAGCAAGTTCATCTTTTCTTTCTTCCTTTAAAATCGGGTCTCCATAAAAAACCCTATGGCCTGCTGTTTCAAGTTTATTGAATTATCAATATCTGTATAACTAAGACCAGTTTCATCAATATCGGTGGTTCCCGGATCATCACCATAGAATGTCTGCTGTTGTTCGCCGGTGGTGCTGACCCTTGTCATTTCAAATCCGGCCCCAACGAATATCTCCGCTTTTTTCAGGTGCCCTGCTAATATCTTGGTTGATATTGAAGCCCCCCACCCGCCACCATGGCATTGCGAAACTGCGGTTTTCTTTCTTAAAATATGGTCGTCGAAGTCGTTGACATTTGACATTGGATGCCACAATAGTTCTCCTGCGATCATTACGTTATCGGTCATCCCGATATCCAGTTTTATCCCGGCCAGGGGCAAATGATAGGATATGCGGTAGTCCAGCACATTGTAGTTCTGATAAACATCAAAAGAATAGATTTCTCCCCCGTATTCCGGCTGTTGCCAGCCATCAATCCCGAAGATATCATAAGAGCATTTAAGATAACGATACCCCAGGATAAGGGCGCCATAGATGTTATTTCCCAGATCCATGCCTATCAGCGTTTTAGCGGATATTTCATTGATGCTGGCTTTCGCGGTGGACTTGGTGGCGCTCCAAACCCATTTCTCGGTAAAAGAACCTGCTTCATATACCCCGTAATCGGAATCGACCATGGCCTCTTTGGGGTCAGTCATATACCGGGCATACAACAACTCAAAACTAAGATCTTTCTTAGGATCCTTGAAAGGATGTTTTAAGTACGAAGCTTGTACGGTTAATTTATTACCATCCAGAGGAAAGGCCAGGATGCTTTGCCAGGTTATGTATCCTTCCACTATCTCAATGTGATAATCGGTATACCCCGACATTTTTTTTAATGACAGATCGACGGCAAACGGGTTCCTGGTTGCCATTATCTTTGCCGGTGAAATCAGCCCGGCGGTACCCTTTTCCTCAAATCTAGTTATATTATTCGACGGCTGGCCCAGCAGACCCAATCCTGCCAGTTGTTCCTGACTTAGCCCCCCGCTGGCGATCCAGCTATCCTCGCCCGGAACATGTATGGTGTTATCGCTTAAAATAATCTGGGAGATAGATTTCACCGAGATATCGAAAGATTCATTTATGGTGGTGCCCTTAAGAACGAAGGTAATATCTTCCTGGCCCCACATGATTACTGTTCCATTGAATTTACTGCCTGCCAACAGATACAGTTCATCGCCCACCGCTGGAGTTGCCAGACAGGATAAGATAACAGCCCATATAGATAAATGCTTCATGTTTTTTCTCCCGAACAGTATTTATTTGTTTTCTTCAAGAAGTCGGGCTATGTTATCTTTCAGTTCATCCAAGTTGCTGGATTTTACAATATAGGCATCGGCCAGCCAGGAGGAGAAATCCGTCTTATAGGCCGGATAGGCGGTATTGATGATGATGGGGATCTTGCGGTTGGTCTCCCTCATCCAGCGCAGCATCTCCAGGCCGCCGTCGTGAGCGGTAAGCTTAAGGTCCAGGACCACTAGGTCTACCTGGTTCTGGGAGAACTCCTTCTTGGCCTCATCCAACGTCGCCGCACAGATCACCTTGTAACCGTTAGCCGTAAAATCCTGCTGGTATAAAATGCGGATATTCTCCTCATCGTCGACCACCAAAATAGTTCTCATGATACGCTCCTTTTTAAAGGTTACAGACCCCGATAAATCCCTATATCAACGGAATGCTGATGGTGAAGGCGGTCCCGCCTTCCGGCCTTAACTCGGCTTTTATCACTCCCCGGTGACTGTTTATGATCTTCTTGCTGAGGGCCAGTCCTATGCCGCTGCCACCGTTCTTGGTGGTAAACCGGGGTTCGAATATTCTGTCTATATGGTCGCCGGATATGCCGGATCCGGTGTCGGAGATCGTTATCTCAATATCGTTGGGGTCGGTTCTTCTGGTTTCGACCCGCAGCAGACCGCCGGTCGGCATGGCATGAATGGCATTCTTGAATATATTAAAAAAAACCTGGGGTAGCTGCAGTTTATCCAGCCAGATCAGATGTTCCGGGCAGTTGAAGCTGGCTTGTATCTCTATTTTCTTGTCCTCAAATTCCGGCAGCAGCAGTTTAAGACAATCGTCAATGATGGTATTGATGTCGGCCCGGACCAGCTCCGGTTCTTTGAATCGAGCCATCTCCAGGGTGTCGGAGAGGACCGCCTCCAGGCGCTCGATCTCGGAGCCTATTATCCTGAACTGCTTTTCAAAGGGCCGGTTGTCCGGCTGCTGCTTGGCCATGGAGTTGATGAAGCCGCCGATGGATACCAACGGGGTCCTCATTTCATGGGCCAGAGTAGTGGCGATCTCTCCGATGGAGGCCATTTTCTCGGCTTTTATCAGCTTGTCCTGGCTTTCCCGTAACTCCTTGACCTTCATCTGCAGCTGCTGATAAAGCTTGGCATTGCGGATGGCGCTGGCAACCTGGCCGGCAAATATCTCCAGCAGGGTCAGGTCGCCTTGCACGATGGGCGCCTGGGTGATCGAATTATCCGCCATCAATACCCCCAGCGGTTCGTTCTCGGCAATCAGGGGAACTATCACGAAATTACTGACCTTGAGAACTGCGGCAAAGCCCTTGGCCCCCGGTGTGGCATGGGCATCGCTTACCAAAAAAGGTTTCCTTAGGCTGATGGCCCTGATGGCGACGTTGTCGTAATCGTCAACCGGCACTTTTATCTCCCTGACCAGCCGGTTGACATATTCGTTGCCGTTTATTTCATGATGAGGCCGCATAGCCAATTCCTTAAAACTGGCGGGGCTGCTTTTAAGCTCGTCCCATATCTTTGTCGCTTCCTCCGGACCGGTGGGGCCGACCGCCATCTCTCCCACCAGGTTTTTCCGGCTGTCGTCCAGCAGCAGTAAAAATGCCCGGTTCAGCCTTAAAATTTCCGCCGCCGTGACCCCGGTCAGGATTATATGCAGGGTCTGTTTCAGGTCCAGGGTGGACTGCAGGGCCTTGGTCACTTCATTGAGCATGGCCAGGTTCTGAACATTCTCGGTAAGGGCCTGGTTAGATCTGGCCACCTCTTCGTGAAAGGAGCCCATCTCCTCCAGTAGTTTAAAAAGGGTATCGGACATCAGGCGGTCGTCCGCTCTGCGCCCGGTGGCCCTTTCGATGATTTCATGGAAATGGATGCAACCGCGGCAGTGCCGGTAGAGCCGTTCACGGAATGGCAGATACTGCCCGTCAAAGCCCGGACGGGGCTCGCTGAGCCAGCAGTGCTTGCCGCCTCGGCGGCGGACCGGACATTCTTTCTGCTGGCAATTTCTGTCTTCCCAGCACTTAGTATTCATTAGGTGAAGATGATATTGTTTTAAGTGGTTTTCACTATCCGGTCCGGAGGCCCGCCTCCGGTATCGTCCAACTCCTGATGCCAGCCGTTCTCCAACTCGTACTCCTTCGTCCATTCCACTGCCTGTCGGTATTCCTCCCGGCTGATGTTTCTTCCCAGTTCGGCCGTTTGGTTTGCCTTGTGGGCTGGAAAGAACTGGGACATAAGTGACAAGTGCACCCTGGGCGATATTTCACAGTATAAAAATTTTAAAGCTTCCTTGGTTTGCGATAATCCATTAGGCAGCACCAGATGCCTTACCAGCATTCCCCTGAACGCTATCCCCTCGTCGTCCAGTTGCAGTTCGCCCACCTGCCGCCACATCTCCTTTAATGTCGCCTGATTGACCGCCGGATAATCCCCTGCTCCCGAATATCTCTCCGCCGCCCCGGGATCGGTGTATCTGATATCCGGCAGATAAATGTCTATTACCCCCTCCAGCAGTTTTAAGGAATCCAGCGAATCATACCCGCTGGTGTTGTAGACCAACGGCAGATTAAACCCTTGGGGAACGGCGATCTCCAGCGCCATCAGGATCTGGGCGATCATATGGGAAGGAGTAACAAAGTTGATGTTGTGGCAGCCCCTTTGCTGCAGCTCCATCATCATCCCGGCCAGCCTTTCGCAAGAAACCTCCTGTCCCTGTCCCAGTTGGCTTATGGGCCAGTTCTGGCAGTAGCAACAGGACAGATTGCAGTGACTGAAGAAAATGGTTCCCGAGCCACGGGTCCCCGATATCGGCGGCTCCTCGCCGTGATGAGCGTTATAGCTGGAGACCGTGGGCAGAAATCCGGACCGGCAGAAACCAAGCTGGCCCTGCAAACGGTTGACTCCACAGCTACGGGGGCAGAGGGTACAGCAGGTTAAAAGATCATGGGCCTCCCGGCTCTTTTTTTCGAGATCTCCGGTTTTATAAAGTTCTATGAAGCGTGGCTTGATATTCATATGAAATATAATAATAACTGCTGATAATTTCAAGCAGTGTTTTAACGATCTGCCTGGGTATTACATGAACTCCACAAATCCGGCCATTATTTTTTTCTTCACCCCGCCGCCGAAAACTATAGAGAGCTTCACATCATCGCCGTCTCCCTCGGCATCCACCACCTGGCCCTGGCCCCATATCTCATGGTGTACCCGCTTACCCTTGAGGCCCTTGGCCTGGATTTGGTGAGTTCCCTCCTGGGATTCCCTAGGGAAATCGCCGGCCTGTTTTTCGCTTCTTGGCAAATCGGCATCCAGGTTCTCCCTGGGCAGCTCGGCAATGAAGCGGGAGGGTAATGATTGTATCAGTCCGCCGAAATGTCGGCGGGACATGGCCGAGCAGAGCGTCAGCTTGTTTTGAGCCCTGGTGATGGCCACATAGAACAGCCGCCGCTCCTCCTCCAGCTCTTCAATGGTATCCAGCGAGGCCCGGTGCGGCAGCAGCCCCTCCTCCAGCCCGGTGATGAACACCTGGGGAAATTCCAGCCCTTTGGCGTTGTGAATGGTCATCAGCGTAACCGCCTCGGCGGAATCGTTCCAGCGGTCGATATCGGCCACCAGGGATACCTCGGCCAGAAAAGCGGGCAGGCTCTTATCCTCCGAACGCTCGCAAAATTCGTTGGCGGCCGAGGCCAGCTCCTGAACGTTCTCGGTCCGGCTATCGGCCTCGACCTTGTCCAGATACTGGCTGCCGATGAACTTTATATAGCCGGATTGTTCGATGACCTTTGTGATCAGCTCCTGGGCATTCAAGGAATCTTTTAAGGCTATCAGCTTTTCCAAATCCTTTACGAACCCGCTGACAGCCGATTTTATGCCCGGCCCCAGTCCGGGCACCTGGTCGTTTTCCTTAAGAGCCTGGAACAGGGAAATATCCCTCTCAGCGGCATAGGATTCAATCCTGGACAGGCTGGTGTCGCCAATGCCACGGGGCGGAATATTTATGATCCTTTTCAAGCCGACGGCATCCGCCGGGTTGACCACCACCCGCAGATAGGCCAAAATATCTTTGATCTCCTTGCGTTCGTAGAATTTCAGGCCGCCCACTATCAGATAGGGCACCGCTGCTCGCCGCAGGGAGTCCTCCAGCGCCCGGCTCTGGGCGTTGGTGCGGTAGAGTATCACGCAGTCCTTTAAAGAGCCTTTGGTCCAATGCTCCTTGATGGCCCGGCAGATCTTTTCGGCCTCGTCGCGCTCGTCCCAGGCGCACCACAGCGAGACATTCTCCCCTTTGGGGTTGTCGGTCCACAACTCCTTGCCCTTGCGACCGGCATTGTTCTTGACCACCTGATTGGCACATTCCAGAATGACCTGGGTGGAGCGGTAGTTCTGCTCCAGGCGGACGATCTTGGCCTCGGGAAAATCGTTTTCAAACTCCAGGATATTCCGAATATCCGCCCCCCGGAAGCCGTAGATAGACTGGTCGTCATCGCCCACCACACATAGCTGGCGATGGCTCTGGGAAAGCAGTTTTACCAGCATATATTGGGCGCGGTTGGTGTCCTGATACTCATCGACCAGGATGTGTTTGAATTTATGGCCGTAATCGTCTAGAACCTTTTTATTGCCGGACAGTATTTTTACGGTATTGAAGATCAGATCGTCGAAATCCATGGCTTGGTTCTTCAGCAATTCCTGCTGGTAGAGGCTAAATATCTTGGCCACTTCCTTTTCAAAGAAATCGTAGGCCATCTTCTGGTATTCCTCCGGCCCCACCAAGCTGTCCTTGGAGCTGGAGATGCGTGATATCACGGCTTTTACCGGGACTCTGCGTTCCGGGATGGCCAGGGCGCTCATCACTTTTTTCATCAGGGCCAGCTTGTCATTCTCGTCGTAGATGGTATAATCACGCTGGTATCCCAGGAGATATCCCTCTTTGCGCAGTATCCTGGCGCAGACCGAATGGAAAGTCCCTACCCACAGACCGTCCACGCTGCGATTTATCAAGCGGCCCACCCGGTTTTTCATCTCCCCGGCCGCTTTGTTGGTAAAGGTCACCGCCAGGATGGCCCAGGGGGCGCAAACGCCCTGCCCCACCAGGTAAGCCAGGCGGTGAGTCAGCACCCGGGTCTTTCCGGAGCCCGCCCCGGCCAGTATCAGCAAGGGACCCTCCAGATAGGTGACAGCTTCTTTTTGCTCGGGGTTGAGCTTTGCTAAAAAGTCCATTAAAAATCTTTCTGTAGTTATGATGCCTTCAATGCGGTGTATTTTGCACTATTTATTTTTTCTCATGCAGACTGGCCAGCGGTACCTCCAGTATAATTTCCACCTCGGCGTCGCTGATGTAACGAGTGGACCGCACCTGGCTGCCCGGAATGGCCACAGTTCCGCCGGATAGGGGTATCTTTTTCAGGGCCACCGCCAGCTTTTTATAGGCATCCACCTTGGCCAGCCTTAGGGCCGTAAGCTTCGGCAGAGCCTCATAACCCGGCGCGTCTATCCTGTTTTTAGTCCGCCCCACTCCCCTGACCAGCATAAAATTTCCCTCGATCCAAACATCCTTCGAAGTAACGATATCCGGGAGCAGGCTTTCGCTGGTGCTGTACCCCAACTCTATTTGCTTGATAATGAATCTTCCGTCGCTGATGAAAGGTATGCCCCCATCGGCATAAAACATAACCTTGAAGATATTCTGCGGCCCCAGGTAATCAATCCGGCCATCGTTTGATGTTGTATAAATATGCTTGGGGCTGTGGGATTCCCATAAACCATCGCTGTCGGTCGCTTCCCACAGCCTCCAGTTGGGACCCAGCCGTTTATTGCGGATGGAAAAATCGTCGAAGGCGATTCCATAATTATAAACGTATATCTTAAGCCATTTGTTTTTCAAATTTTTGAAGTTTAATCTGGCCTTTATCCGGTCGGTGGTGGCCGGAAGCTGGAATTGATAGACTGCCGCACCATAGGAGAAGAGTCCCTTCAGCATGGCATATTCCCCGGAAACGCTGGTCTGGCGGGATTCTCCGGAATAGGCTTTCCCCTTGATCTTCTTATTGTTTTGAGCTGTCAAAGGGGTCGATGCCAAAACAGCTAATAAAACAATCTTCAAAATATTGCTGAACATAATTCCTCCATAATGATTCATTCATAATGATAACACTGTAATTTCATACTGTCAACGGGTTTATTTTATGCAATATTTAATTATATTTTTTACTTGACTTGACTTGTTTACATTGATATTATTAAATTGTATAAGGGTTATATTATAAAATTGTTCATCTTTGGTTTTTCATTACTTTTAAGGAGCAATATCATGAAACAGAATCCAGATTCAAACAACGATTTTGAATTTCTATACTCGTTAAGCAAGGCGTTGTCATCGACCCTGGACCAGACCCAGCTGCTGGATATGATCATGGAAGCAGCCAAAACACTGACCATGGCCGAGGCCAGCTCTTTGCTGCTGTTGGATGAGAATACCCAAAGGCTTCATTTCGCCCATGCCACCGGGCAGGTTTCGGAGGAATTGAAAAAGCTTTCGGTTCCTATGGGCCAGGGCATAGCCGGCTGGGTGGCCAGGGAGAAGAAACCGCAGATAGTCAATCAGACGGATACGGACAACCGCTGGTACAAGGGCATTGACGAAAAGACCAAATTCATCACCCGCTCGCTGTTATGCGTTCCTCTGGTGCTGGACGACAAGACGGTCGGAGTCATAGAAGTCTTGAACAAGCAGGAAAGCCAGTCCTTTGACGAACGTGATCAGGAGCTTCTTCTGAAAGTGGCCGAGATGGCGGCCCGGGTCCTGGAGAATGCCGACAAATATCACAAGCTGCAGACCGAGAACCTTCAGCTCAAGGATGACATCGCCAGCCGCTACACCATTATCGGAGAAAGCCCGTCCATCCAGGAGGTTTTAGGCCTGGCTCAGAAGGTGGCCTTGAGCAATACCACGGTTTTACTGCAGGGGGAGAACGGCACCGGGAAAGAACTTCTGGCCAGATACACCCATAACCAAAGCCCCAGGCGCGACAAGGCTTTCATCGCCGTAAACTGCGCCGCCATACCCCTGGAGCTGCTGGAGTCGGAATTGTTCGGTCACGAAAAAGGTTCCTTCACCGGAGCCACCAACTTAAGGCGGGGCCGGTTTGAGCTGGCCCACCAGGGGACCATATTTCTGGATGAGGTGGGCGACCTTCCTTTGGCGGTTCAAGCCAAGATCCTGAGGGTGTTGCAGGAGCGCGAATTTGAACGGCTGGGCGGCAGTGAAACCATCAAGGTCGATGTCCGGATAGTCGGAGCCACCAACCACGATCTGATACAATTAGTCAGGGAAAACCAGTTTCGGGAGGATCTGTATTACCGCCTGAACGTGTTCCAGATATTTTTACCGCCACTAAGACAGCGGCGGGAGGACATACCGGTCCTGGCCAATCATTTTTTGAAATATTTCTGCCGGGAGACCAAAAAAAATATCACGGGATTTTCAGCCGATGTGATCAGTTCCATGCTGGAATACAACTGGCCGGGAAATATCAGGGAGCTTCAGAATGTCATTGAGCGGGCGGTAGTGATATCATCGGGAAAAGTAATTAATAACATCATGCTACAGGATATCGGCGTCGGCGGTAAAAAGGACATAGCGTTGCCAGCCAATCTTCCCTGGGATGAGGCGCAGAAAATTTTCAAAAAAGAATATTTGATAAAAGTCTTGAATGCAAACAACTGGAATCAACGTAAAGCCGCTTCCGCCATAAAAATACAACCCACTTATTTGTCTCGGCTTATAAAAGAACTCAATATATCTAAACCGTAGTTTATACTATTATATTATTCTTGGATTATTTAATAGTATAACTTTTCAAGAAATCATATCAAACAATCAAACAACTAACTCTACAAATAACAACAAGTTAAGTTGTTATTTTTTCTTGGCATACTATTTGCATGTAATTCTAGTGTTAACAATAATAGCACAAAGGATTTACATGTATAATTCAAAGGACTTCCCGGAGCTTAGCATTTTCATTAAGGATACCGTTGATTGTTTTGAAAAATGGAATATCCTTATTCACTACAGCCGTCAGCCCATGGCTCAGGAATCGGTCTGCAGCCTGACCAAAATGACCGGACGCACCGAGGAAGCAATAAAAAAGGCTATAGATGACCTGCTGATGCAGGGGGTGCTGTACTCAAATGAAAACAACCAGGACAATTACCATCTGTCGTCAGAAAAAGCACCTATATTTGAAAAATTAAAAAGCGGCATGACCGATAAATCTGCTAGATTGAGATTGCTGATGGTGGCCGTGGAATCAATAAGGGTAAAAAGCAATTCCGGTAAAGGAGAGAAGAAATGAAAAAATTATGGTTAATGGTTTTACTTACTGCTGCCTTCGCTTGTGTGGCCCAGGCAGCCCAGGATACCTGTAAAATATTCCTGTGGGACAACGATGCCGGCGAAGCTACCCAGCGGGCCCCGGCCGCTGTGATGGACGAGAATTACGGCTCCCGTTATGTATGGGCCGACAGTCGCGACGGAAATTTCAACATCTACGGCCGGATATGGGAACGGAAACCGGCAGCGGCTACCGGCTCCTTTCTGGTCAACCGGATCCGGGTGGACGAGCATACCCAGGAGCAGCCCGATGTGGCCGGAACGGTGGGGGATTTCTTTTTTGTGGTCTGGCAGGACTCTGTAATGAAACCCGGGGAACTGTGGCAGCTTTATGGCCGCAAGCTGGACAAGAACGGGAAACCGATGACGGACGAAATAAGGGTCACAGAAAAAATCGTGAACAACGCTAAATTTCCCAAGGTTGCTGTAAATAAGCGCACCCAGGACTTCGTTATAGTTTGGCAGGAAGACCGGGATGGGCAGATTGACATTTGGGCCAGGCTGTTCAACTATAAGTTCGAGCCGCAGTCGCCCGACATCAAACTAAACGAGGACGGGCTAAAAGTAGCCCACATTCTACCTGTCGTCAGCTTCAGCGACAAAGGTATTGCCGTGGCCTGGCAGGACAACCGCGACGGACTGGCCCGGGCCGATATCTATTTTCGATATTTCAAACCAGATCTTTCCCCGCTCACAGCCAGCAAGCAGGTCAATAGCGACGTCGAAAGATGGCATTTCACCCCCGCCATCGCCGTCTCTGACACTGGCTATTTCACGATCGTGTGGTTGAGTTTCCAAAGCAATGCCTACGGAGATATTGGCGCCCAGCGTTTCGATCCCGACGCCAAGCCGATCAACCTAAACATCAAAGTTAACCTTACCGTCGCCCCGGTGGCCTGCCGGATACCGTCGGTGACCATGGGCATAGACAACGTTTCATTCTGGACCAGCTGGGCCGACTCCCAAAATACATCTCTTATGTATCAGATACGGGCCCGTTATTTTGACAAGGCCGGCCGGTTCAACGCTGCGGTCAAAACAGTCAACCAAAACCCCTGGTACGGCCAGCGGGCCCCGGCGGTTTGCCGTTTTGGCGAATTGTTCTCTGTGGCCTGGCTGGATTCCAGCCGGGTCAACGGCCGGGGCGACATCTTCGGGCAGTATTACATGCTTAATGTCAATAAGGACGATACCCTGGATGCCGTGGGCGTAAACTACAACATCAGCAACGACAAGGCCGCCGGGCGCACTATCTGGTATCACCCCAAGAAGAATTATGATAATCCATCCACCCCCGGCTGGAACGAGGATCCCATCGCCGAGCCGGATTCTATTTACATTCCGTTGGATTCGGCTTATGTGTTGGCCTTTAAGGAGCGTAATATACCAAACCAATTGTTTGTCCAAATCACCAACACCGAAGTCTTGGAATACATGTGGCGGGACAAACAAAAGCTGAACAGCAGCGCCGCATATGACCTGTGCCTGCTGGACTTGGGCTATGCCGAAGACGGCTCCACCGCCGGGGTCATACAGGAAGAACAGCAGGATTCTTTGGAAGCTTTTGCCACGGACAGCCTGAGCTGTTTGATCGTGGCCGGAAATGATTTCGGCGAGATGTACAATGCGACCACATTATTCTCGTATTTCGGCTCCAAATATATCGGTCCAGGCAATTCATCCGAAACCGGCAATATCCAGAAAATAAGCGGCTTGCCCGGAACCTTTACCGAAGGAATGAATTTTGATTACCCATTTCAGCAAGGGCCGGATAATTCTGTGGATATAATTGGTCCTCTGGCAGCTGGTTCTCAACTTGTTATGGAAAGCGACGGCCCCGGGAAAATTACCTACGGACGGGCCACCACCTATGGAAGCTACTATAAAGGCGAGAAGGCCTCTACACATAAAAACGTGTACCTGACCTTCTCCATCGGCTCCTTAAGCAACGGGATTCACCCCAGCACCGCTTCAGAGCTGACCCGCCGGATATTGGCCTACCAGGGCTTCAATGTGGAACCGGAACCGATTGTTGACCTGGTGGATTCGGTTTACACCGGCACCATTGAGGGTACCGTAGAGCTTTCGTGGACGGCTGTCAGCGATGACGATGCTACAGAAAAGGCCACCAAGTATTGGCTGAAATATTCCAAGTACAATTCCGCTGTTTCCGACTTGGGCAAAATAAGTTCCGAAATCGATTTTATCGACACTGGTTCTACATATTACCAGACTTGGACGCCAGCAAATGCTGGTGTGCTTGAGAAGAAAACTGTTTACGGTTTTGCTCCAGGAGATACCTTGATCTTTGCTTTAAAAGCCGGTGATGAAAGTTCTCCCATCAGGTGGGGTACTTTGGGTAATGAGCCTCGCATTGTGGCTTCAGGAGATACGGTCACTCCCCATACGATAAGATTGGGTTATATTACATTCGGCGCCGTAAATGATTTCTGCAAAAGTGAACGGATTGGAACGCGGATTGGAGCAGTGGGTTTAAGGGATACGCTCTTTACCACATGGGATGCATCCAATCTATACTTGGGTTACGGCCGCAATGACTGGCGCACCGCTGGAGACCTGTTATTCTACTTTGACACCCGCACCGGAGGGGCCGACTCAACTTTTAAATACAACGGTACCGGATCCGCCGGATTCGATATCAATTTCCGGCCAGATTTCTGCCTGATTTTTGAAAATGCCGACTCAATATCTTTGAAGAAATGGAACGGTTCAGCCTGGGTTGATTCAGTTCCCATAGCAACCTATCTTGCATCCAATAGGCCTTATCTGGACAGCATCAATAAATTCACTTACGCTGAAATGCGGGTACCCTTTAGTTATTTAAAATATACCGTGGGTAACGTATTTAAATTTTTGGCGGTTTCCCAATATGAAACCAGCGACAATCCATGGAACGCTTTTCCCACAACCAATTCCATCACTACAAAGGGCGCCAAGGTGCCGGCCAAATACGGCTCTTATTATCAATTCAACAGCCTGGCCTCCGGGGTTTCCCCCCGGGTGGTGGCTACCCCCTTGGCGGTGGAACTTTCCATGTTTGCCGCGGCTTACGAGCAGGGAAGTGTAAACCTGGCCTGGCGGAGCGGCCTGGAGGAGGATCACGATCTGTGGCTGGTGGAGCGTTCTTCCGACGACGGGAGAAATTATGCCCGGCTGGTTGAGCTACCCGGCTCAGGCTCGGGTTCGGACTACAGCTACCAGGATAATTCGGCCCTGCTGGGGCAGGCATATCTGTATCGCCTAGGGGCCCAGGATAATATGGAATTTGTCGAATGGTACGGGCCGGTGTTGGTGAACACCCCTGTGGCAGCCGATATCTATTCATACAGCTTAAAAGCCATGCCCAATCCATTTAACAACAATTGCCAGATCCGTTACAGCACCAACCGGCAGGAAAGAATGGCGTTAAAAGTTTACGATATCTGCGGGCACCTTGTAAAGACCATATTTGACGATGTCAAACAACCCGGCAGTTATGCCGCCAACTGGACCGGCACCGATGACAACGGCCGGAACCTGGCCAATGGCGTATATTTCTACCGCCTGACTTCCGGACAGGGTTGTCTGACCCAGAAGATTACGCTGCTGAGATAACGGTTCAAACGAAAAAGCGGCCCCATTACGGGGCCGCTTTTTTATTCATTCTGCCTGCCTACTCGGAAGATATTCTGGCTTCTATATATCCTTTTCTTAAATACTCCGGAATATTCATGGCAATGTCGTCGAGCTCCTTCTTCTGCCTGGCTAATTCGGTTTCGGCTTCATCGCTTTGGTCCTGCAGTTTTTTAAGCTGAGCCATCAGGCCATGGCTGTCTGCCATTTCCTCCCTGGCCCCGCTTTTGGCCGCTTCCTCCCTGGCGTCCACTATGAACATCTGAGCCTCGTTGATCGATCCGCAGGCCAGCGATCTTCGAGCCGAGATCAGATAAAGCTTGCACAACAGGATACCATCCTTCATTTCCCGGGCCAGGGTCAGCGATTCCGATATGGGAGCCGACGCCCCTTCATGTTCGTTCTGCTGGACCATCAGCAGGGCGCTGTACATCAGGGCATAGGCTCGTTCTCTCTTGTTATGGGTATCGCCGGATATCCTCAGGGCCCTGTCAACTTCCTGCTGGCCGGCCCCGAAATCGCCCTTGGCCAGGTTCAGCTCTATGAAGCCCCGGACCACCGACAGGATGACCTCGGGGTCCCCCACCTTCCTGGCGTCATCCAGGGCCTCTGATAGAAGCTTTTCAGCCTGGTTCAGATCTCGAAGATTGACCATGGTCAGCCCGTAGTTGGCCCTAATATAGGCCACCATCCGGGGGTCGCTTATCTCCAGGGCCAGTTTGAGCCCGCTTTCAAATTCGGACCGGGCCTTGTCGTAATCAGCCAACATGGAAAGATCGATCCCCAGATTGCGCTTGGTCTCCAGTTCGTTGTTTCTGTCCCCTATCTTCAAGGCTATTTCTAGGGCATTGCTGTGGTATTCCAGGGCGGCCTTGGCATTTCCCCTCACCTGTTGCAAGCATCCCAAGTTGATGTCTATGTTCATCTGCTGGGCGATATCGCCTATCTCCCGGGCCGAGGACAGAGCGCCTTGGTAATATTCATGAGCCGAATCGTAATTCCCCATGATGTACTGGCAGTTGCCCAGGTTGAAACCGGCCAGGGATTCGACCCTCCGGTCCCCGATCTTCCCAGCCATGTTAAAGGCGGTCCTGAAATTAGCCGCAGCCTGCTCTATGCTGCCTGTCATCAGCAGATTGATGCCCAGGTTATTGTTGTAAGAGGCTATCCCCTCCAGGTAGTTGATATCCTGGGATATCGCCAGGGCGATGCCATTATGCTCGATGGCCTTGTCCAGATTCCCCATGACCTCTTGAGCCTGGGCCAGGTGCGAGTTTATCCGGGCAATGTGTTTTTTAACCTTGAGCTCCTCAAAAACCTTCAAGGCGGTCTGGAAATCTTCGACGGCTTTGGCCGGGTCCCCTTTTCGCAAGTACAGCAGTCCTTGATTTTGCAGGGAAAGGGCCTGGGCCTCCTTGTCCTTGTCCTTTTGGGCCGCTTTCTGTACTTTTTGCCACAGGGCAAAGGCGCGGTCGGCCTGGCCCAGCATATCATGGATGATGCCGACCTCCAATGTATATTTCCGGGAGACAGCACTATTGCCACCCCCGGCCGTCACCTTGACTGCCTGGTTGAGATTTTTAAGAGCCCTTGTCATTTCACCTATCAGCCTATAGATGGACCCTTGGGCACCCAGCACCTCTGCCTTTTCCAATGTCGAATCCTTGGTCTGTTTTACGGCTTTCAGCGTCGCCAAGCATTTCTCGTAAAACTCTATGGCCTCCGGATTGGCATAAAGCCC
>JAHJLF010000048.1 GCA_018821925.1 Candidatus Edwardsbacteria bacterium | reverse complement strand
CCGGGCATGGAGATATCCAATATCACAATATCGTATTTCTTTTTAGAAATCTTTTCCATGGCCTCCGAGCCGTCGGAAGCCTCGTCTATCGACCGGGATATCCCCTGCTCGGTTATTATCTGGCGAAGGCCCTTGCGGACGATAGGATGATCGTCCACTAAAATAATGTTAAGCATTACACTCCTTAGTGCTGAGTGGGATGTGAACCGCTACGGTGGTGCCCCTGCCGGGCAGCCCGGCAATTTCCAACCTGCCGCCCCAGGGCCGGATCCTCTCCCTTATTCCCACCAATCCCAGAGAGCCGTCGCCGGAGATCTTTTGGCTGGTTATTCCGCACCCATCATCGGCCACGGCAAGAATTAGTTCGCCCTTGCCCTGTTCCAGCGCTACCGCCACCCGGGACGCTTTGGCATGCCGGGCGACATTGGTCAGGGCTTCCTGGAGAATCCGAAAAAGAATGGTGGACAACTCCGTTTCACAGGTCAGATCCTGGGGATCAACGGTAAAGGAGTATTCCATCTTGGTTCTATGGCAGAAATCCTTTAAAAGCCACCTCATCGACTCGGCCAGCCCCAAATCGTCAAGCTGCGGGGGGCGCAGGGCCGAAGATATCCTTTTAATCACCTGCATGGACTGCTCTACCACCAGGTCCATTTCCTTGATGCGTTTTCTCATATTTTGCGACCGGGGTGATGCCAGGGACCACATGGCCTTTAAATCAAACTGCATAACTGTCAACAGTTGCCCCAACTGATCGTGAATCTCCCGGGAGACATGGGCCCGCTCCTCCTCCCTGGCCTTATCCAGATGCACCGCGAATTTTCTCAGCTCAATTGTTGTATACAGCAATTTCTGCTCGGTCTTTCGCCTTTCCCGGATATCTGCCCGGATAAGAAAATAGCCGGTGGTCAGCAGGGCCAGGGACAGGCCTATCAACATTTGAAGAGTAATGCGGGTCTGCTTTGAGATGCGCAGGGATTTTTGTTCGCTGCTCACCAGCTTTTGCCCCACATCCTTCTTGATCTGCTCTATCTTTTCCACCAGATCGTCCACCGTAGTTTTGTCGCTGTCAATCTCCAGTGCGGCGTTCATTTCGTCAGTCCTGCCCTGTTTTCTCATTTCCATGACGCTGGCGATGAAGTCTACCTTGGCATCGAACATCTGCTCAAGCTCGGAGACATGGATCACTGCGATAGAATCCTTGGCCGTTAACTCTTCCAGATGCTTTAGTTGGTCGTGTATCTTGGCTTTGTATGAACTATATTGCTGCAGATGATTTTCCTTGCCGCTGATGATATAGGTCTTCATCCGGCTCTCGGCGGCCTCTATTATCGACAGAGTGGTTTCCAGTTCCTTCAGTATCACTTGGCTTTGGATCACTTGCTGGCTGGTGCGCATGGAGACGGTGGTTCTTCGGTAGGAAAGAACCCCGGCCAGGGCCAGTAACCCAAAAGCAAAAATAAACCCGAAAAGGATGGTCTCTTCGAATTTCAATCTAAACATATTTTTCAGCCGATGATTTCATTTCTTGGGCGGGGTTTCCACGTGTATGGTTATTGATACCTCCGGCATCTCGCTCTGAAGATCATTTTCCAGGTGATCGGTCAGGTTGTGGGCCTCCTCCACCGTCTTATCGCCCTTCACGGTCAGGTGCAGCTCGCCAAAGACCTTGTTCCCGCTGCGCCGGGTCTTGATATCATGAAAATCCACGAACAGGCCGTCATGCTTTTTCAGGATTTCTATTATTCTGGCCTCCTCCTCGGGACAGGACTGGTCCATCAGTCCGGTGGATGATTTTTTTATCAGATCTATCCCCATTTTTGCCAGCAATACCGCCACTCCGATAGCCAAAGCCGAATCCAGAAAAGCCCACCCGGTGAACTTGGCCAATATCAGCCCTGCCGCCACGGCTACCGATGACAGTACATCGGAGAGCAGATGCTTGGAATCCCCTTCCAGGGCTATGGAGCCGAACTTGCGGGAGGTTCTTAAAAGCATCCAAGACAGCAAGCCGTTCAATCCGGTGGCCCCCAACGAGACGATCAGCGCCAGGTTGACATTGAACAGCTCCATGGGGTGCAGCAACCGGTCTATGGCCTTTTCGGTTATCAATACTGCCGCCACGATGATCAGAAAACCCTCGATCAGGCTGGAGATGTTCTCCACCTTCTGGTGGCCGTAGTTATGAGAGCTGTCGGCCGGCGAGTCTGCCAGGCAGACGGCGTACAGCATCACCCCCGAAGCGATGATGTTGACCACCGATTCCATGGCATCGGACAACAGGGCCACCGAGCCTGACAGGAAGTAAGCCGCCAGCTTCATCCCGAATATCACCAGCCCACCGGCCAGGGTGAACAGGGCCATGCCTTTTTTAGTAATGCTCATAAAATTGATTTAATGTATGATCAAATTATAAAACAACCATGATCAAAAACCGCACCAAATAAATAAGATTCTTGGTGTCTTAGTGCCTTTGTGGTAAAAATATATTTGCTATCCGGTATTATTCCTCTGATTCCACACCGGGCTTGCTCCGGCGCGACCGGCGGCGGTCGATATCCGACAATATTTTCTTTCTTAACCTGATGGCCTTGGGGGTCACCTCCACCAATTCATCATCGGCGATGAACTCCAGGGCTTCCTCCAGGGTCATTATCTTGGGCGTCGTCAGGCGAATGGCCTCCTCCGAGGTGGAGGACCGCTGGTTGCCCAGTTTTTTGGCCCTGGTGACATTGACCACCAGATCGTTTTCCTTGGGCCTTTCCCCGATTATCATCCCCTTGTAGGCCTTATAACCCGGGCCCACGAACAGCATGCCCCGCTCCTGGATGGAATCCAGCGCATATGAGGTGGCGGTGCCGGTCTCCATGGCTATCAGCACCCCGTTGACCTGGGCGCTGATCTCGCCCCGGTAGGTCTGGTAATCCAGAAAGTTGTGATGCATGATGCCGGTCCCCCGGGTATCGGTCAGAAACTGCCCCCGGAAGCCTATCAGCCCCCGGGCTGGGATGTTGAACTCCAGCCGGGTGCGGCCCTTGCCGTCGGCCTTCATGTTCTGTAGCTCGGCCTTGCGCTGGCCCAGTTTCTCCATCACCACGCCCACATAGGCATCATCCACGTCTATCACCAGGTACTCGAAGGGCTCGCAGGTCTTGCCGTCGATATCCCTGAGGATGACCTCGGGCCGGGATACCTGCAATTCGTAGCCCTCCCGCCTAATGGTCTCTATCAGAATGGAAAGGTGCAGCTCGCCCCGCCCGGAGACCTTGAATGAATCCGGCGATCCGGTGTCCTCTATCTTCAGGCCCACGTTGGATTTCAGCTCCCGGGCCAGCCGGTCCCTGATCTGGCGGGAGGTTACATAGGCCCCGTCCTGCCCGGAGAACGGGCTGTTGTTCACCGAGAACAGCATGGAGATGGTGGGCTGGTCGATGTCCACATAGGGCAGGGCCTGGGGATCCACTGAGTCGGCGATGGTCTCGCCGATGTTGATCTCCGGAAAACCGGCCAGGGCCAGGATATCTCCGGCCGTTACGTCCTGCACCTCTATCCGTTTCAAACCCTCGAAACCGTAGATCCTGGTTATTTTTTCGATCTTGGTGGTCCCGTCCTTCTTGATCCGGGCCGCCAGCTGGCCGGATTTCATCCGGCCGTTGAGGATCCGGCCGATGGCCAGCCGCCCCACATAATCGTTGTAATCCATGCTGGTAACCAGCATCTGCAGGGGCTTATCCGGATCCCCCGGCGGGGACGGCACTTTATTTATGATCACATCAAAAATGGGTATGATATTGTTTCCCGGTTTTTCCAATTCTATGGTGGCGGTGCCCGATTTCCCTGAGGCGTAAATCACCGGAAAATCCAGCTGTTCATCGGTGGCATCCAGGGAGACGAACAGGTCGAACACCTGGTCCAGTGCCCAGTGGGGCCGGGCATCCGGGCGGTCTATTTTATTTATCACCACTATGGTCTTAAGATCAAGCTTGAGGGATTTCTGCAGTACGAACCGGGTCTGGGGCATGGGGCCGTCCACCGCATCCACCAACAGCAGAACGCCATCCACCATCGACAGCACCCGCTCCACCTCGGAGCCGAAATCGGCGTGGCCCGGAGTATCTACGATATTGATCTTATATTCCAGGTAATGGATGGAGGCGTTCTTGGAGAAGATGGTGATGCCGCGCTCCCGTTCCAGGGGGTTGGAATCCATCACCAGTTCGGGCACCTCCTGGTTATCCCTGAAAAGTCCGCTCTGCCGGAGCAGGGCGTCCACCAGGGTGGTCTTGCCGTGATCTACGTGGGCAATGATGGCGATATTTCTTAGTTTTTTGTCGGTCATTTATTTTATCGGTCCTTTTCCTAACCCGGACTAGCCGGAATCAAATTAGACAGGATTAACATGATTTACCGGATCCAGTATTTTTTAATTGCCTGTTATGTAAAATCTTGATCATCCTGTAAATCCTGTCAGATAATATTATTTACAGTTTGTATAGAATTTCACTTTTTGTGACTATTTGTTTTTTCCGGTTCCTGCAGGATCTTGTATGTTAAATCATCCTTCTTTTCAATCTGGAATCCCTGCTTGGTCAGCGCTTCGTAAGCCGCACTGCGAACGTAGTCATCGGCGTCATTCAGGGCTTTTTTAAGCGACTTGACCGCCTTCTTGTCGGTCCAGCCCTCCAGGCTCTGGGCGGCGGTGGCCCTCACTTCGAATTTATCGTCTTTTAAAGATCTCTGGAGAAATTTGAAAACCTTATCATCATGGATATGAGAGACCAGCTTTAATAGATTGACCTTGACCAGCCGGGAATCGCTTTTCCAAAACTTCATCAGTGAATCCAGCCGGGCCTCCAGGCTGTCCGGAGGAAAATTCTTCAGGTTCTTATAGGCCAGCGAGGTCAGATTCTCTTCGCCCAGATATCGCACAAAAGTATTCAGGGCCGGATAATATGGCCTGGCAGAAAGTTCCAGCAGGGCGTTCTCCTTCAGTTCGTCGGGGGCGTTCACCAGCAAAGAGGCCCATTCTGCCGCTCGCTTTGATCTTTTGGCCCGCTTGGCCGAGATGTATTTTTTGATGCTTCCCAGGTAAAAGTCCTTGCTGGCGTCCGACACCGCCACCACCCCCTGCTTATTGGCAAAGCATTCGTAATAGGCTCTCCTCGGCAGACGGTATCTGGATAGGAATTTTCCGGAAAGACTGTTGGGCTTTAAAAAAGCTATAACATTCTGACCCTCGGCAAAATAGCGGGGATCGGCCCGGAACTCGGGGGATTGGATCACGGTAATTTCCTTGATCATAGAACTGCCCTTGACCACCTCCAGCACCTTAAGCCGGTAAAAATAGTCTCCGACCAGTTCATCCTGGTCCTTGGCCT
This sequence comes from Candidatus Edwardsbacteria bacterium, assembly GCA_018821925.1. NCBI lineage: Bacteria > Candidatus Edwardsiibacteriota > Candidatus Edwardsiibacteriota bacterium. The sequence continues at coordinate 3,631 of JAHJLF010000048.1, read as the reverse complement.
TTTTATTTTTGACCACCAGCTCCCTTACCTCAAGCACGCTGGCGTAAACGATCAGGGGCGAAGAATCTATCTTGTCGCCCATGGTGTAGGCCCGGTCGAAGGCATTTGCCGGTTTTGTGCAAAGACAAAGGACTGCTGCGAAAATTAATGATAGGATCTGATTTTTCATGTTTGATATTTTATTTTTAATTTATCATTACTCGTATCTTATGGCCTCAACCGGATCCAAGCGCGACGCCTTCCAGGCCGGATAGATGGTGGCCAGAAAGCTTATCAACACCGCCGCTACGGCCACCAAGGCAAAGTCCCAGGGATTCATCTGCACCGGCAGCTTGTTGATGAAGTAAACATCGGCCGGCAGATCGATGAACTGATATTTAGCCAAAAGGATGCACAGTACATAACCGATGATCAGGCCGATAAAAGTGCCCACCGCCCCCAGGGTCAGCCCTTCGTAGATGAATATCCGCATGATGCTGCGGGAGGTGGCCCCCATGGATTTGAGGATTCCTATCTCCCTGGTCTTCTCGATGACGGTCATGATCAGGCTGGAGATGATATTGAAGGCCGCCACCGTGATGATCAGCACCAGTATCAGGAACATCACCGTCTTCTCCAGCTTAAGGGCGGAAAAAAGGCTCCAGTTAAGGTTCATCCAGTCGTTATAGCGGTACTGGGCCGGGCCCAGTTTCTTGACGATCTCCCGTCCCACCTGCTGGGCCTGGTAGATGTCGGTGATCTTGACCTCGATGCCGGTTACCGCGTCACCCATGTCCAGAAAATCCTGGGCTTCGTTGAGTCCGATGAAGGCCAAGGTGGAATTGTACTCGTACATCCCGGCGTCGAAGACCCCCACCAAACGGAACTGCCGGGCCCGGGGTACCAGCCCCAATGGAGTGGGCCGGGCGGCCTGGGGCGAGGCCACGGTTACCGTGTCTCCCAGGTGGGCCACCAGCCGGTCGGCCAGGTCCACCCCCAGCACGATGGCCGGCAGGCTGTCGGGAAATGAGCGGAAATCATAGTCGCCGGAGATTATGTTCCGCGAGATGTCTGTAACCGTCCTCTCCATCTCCGGGTCCACCCCCCGTAGCACCACCCCGTCCACCCGTCCGCCCACCGCGATCATGCTCTTGGTGTAGATGAAGGGCGAACTGCTGATTACCGAGGGCAGGGAATCTATTACCGGGATGATCTTTTTATAATCCTCTATGGCCTGGTTGTGGTATTTGAGGATTATCACATGGGCGTTGGTCCCCAGTATCCTGTTCCGCAGGTCGGTCTGGAAGCCGTTCATCACCGACAGGACTATCACCAGGGCCGCCACGCCAACGGTGATCCCGGCCAGCGAGATGAAGCTGACCACCGAGATGAACCCGGTCCTTCGTTTGGCCTTGAGGTGCCTCTGGGCTATGAAAAATTCGTAGGACATAATACTTTCTGTTTGCTTTCTGCTTAACGCCGCCTCACAGTCATTGCGAAATCGGCCCCTGCTTTACAAATGAAGCAATCTAAAAAATGGATCGCTTCGTTTGAACAATTACATGACATTCTCGCGATGACTAAAAAAGACACGGTCTGGCGGACTTTATTGGGCGGATCACGATCCGCCCCTACTGTATACCGAATACTGTCTACCGTATACCCATCTTGACTTTTATATCTGAATTACTCCGGCTTCATGGTGGGGAAGAATACGATCTCCCGCACCGACTGTGAATTGCTGACTATGGCGAAGAAGCGGTCCAGCCCCACACCGAACCCGCCGCAGGGCGGCATCCCATGTTCCAGGGCTTCGACGAAATCCCGGTCGTACATCTGGGCCTCGGCGTCGCCTTTTTCCCTAAGGCGAGATTGTTCCTCGAACCTGGCTCTCTGATCCAGCGGATCGTTGAGCTCGGAGAAACCGTTGCCCACCTCGGCCCCGGCGAACAGCACCTGAAAACGCTGGACATATCCGTCGCGCGTCGGGTGCTTCTTGGCCAGCGGAGAGACATCCAGCGGATGATCTATCAAAAAGCACGGCTGGATCAGCTCCGGCCGGACGAATTTTTTGTACACTTGATCGATCAGTCTTCCCCGGCCCAGTTTGGGATCGGGCTTGATGCCCATCTCCTTGAGCTTGGGTATCAGAGATTCGGTGGTGGGATGCTGGTCCAGGTCGATCCCGGCTTTATCGATCAGCAACTGGCGATAGTCATAGCGGGGCCAGGGACCCTTGAAATTGAGAACCTTGTCTTCGAATTTGATCTCCAGACTGCCAAAAGTCTTTTCCAGCAAAGTGGTGTACATCTCCTCCACCAGGGGCATCAATTGATTATAATCGGCGTAGGCCCAGTAGAACTCCATCATGGTAAATTCCTGCAGGTGCTGGGGGCTCATCCCCTCGTTGCGGAACACCCGGCCCATTTCGTAGACCTTGTCGTAGCCGCCCACGATCAGCCGCTTGAGATGAAGCTCCAGCGATATTCTTAAGAACATATCTATGTCTAAGGCGTTGTGATGGGTACTAAAAGGCTGGGCGTCGGCCCCGCCGGGGATCAGCTCCAGGCAGGGAGTTTCCACCTCCATGAATCCTTTGCTATCCATGAAATCGCGCATGGCCTTGACGAATCTGGTGCGCTTGATGAACAGCTGTTTGACCTCCGGGTTGGCGATCAGGTCTAAGTATCTCTTGCGGTAGCGCAGCTCCACGTCCTGCAGACCGTGGAATTTCTCGGGCAGGGGCAGCAGGGATTTGGACAGCAGGACCACCTCCTTGGCGTGGATGCTTACCTCTCCGGTCTTGGTCCGGAAGATCTTTCCCGAGACCCCGATGAAGTCGCCCAGGTCGTAAAGTTTAAAGGCCTTGTAGCTCTCCTCGCCCACTTCGTCCTGGCGGATGTAGCATTGTATCTTGCCGCTGTCGTCCGAAAGATGCAGAAAGGCCGCCTTGCCGTGTCCCCGGATGGCCAGTATCCGGCCGGCCGCCTTCACCTCCCGTCCCGATTCGATCAGCTGGTCCGGTGCGGCCAGGATCTCCGCCGCCTTGATGTCGGCCTGATAGGAATAGGGATAAAGCTCTATCCCCATCTTCCTTAATTCTTCAAGCTTATGAATTCTCTCGGCCCTCTCCGGGATCTGGTTCTCGTTTTGTTCGGGCATCTATTGCTTCCTCTTTTTATTTTAAAACATATTGCAGTAGTAATAATTTATTTAGCCTTTTAATTCAAGGTCGATTTTTAATTTATCCGTGTTTTTGAATTGAAAAATTGTTTTAAAAAGATTATGCGTTAGTTGGATAATTTCCTCTGAATTGTTACCAACATTTGCGTACAAACCAGTAGAGTCAACTACATACTCATGATATTTTAAATTTATTACAATATCTCTATTGATTACGTCATTTGGTTTAAAAACAAATCCACTATTATTTAATTCTGAAGAAACTTTATTAATAACTTCATTTCTATTTTCTCTATTATGATCAGATATTGGCCAATAAAGCATAAAACCATACTTCTCTAAACCATATTGTACAAATTCAACTTCATTTTTTCCTGTAAAAATAATAAATCCTTTATCATCAGGATTTGCCGACAATAACATTTTTATAGCTTCCACTCCATCAATTTCTTTGAAGGCATTTTTATTT
>JAHJLF010000047.1 GCA_018821925.1 Candidatus Edwardsbacteria bacterium | reverse complement strand
CGGCTGCGTCGGCGGGACGCCCGAGGAGCATTTCAACCAAGGGGTGCAGGCCTTTCAGAAAGGCGACACCCTGGCGGCCGTCGGCGAGTTCCAAAAGACCATCAAGCTCAAACCCGATTTTGCCGCGGCCTATTTCAACTTGGGGATCTGCTATTCCACCCCGGAGAACCGGGAAAAGGCCATAGAGAATTTTTCCCAGGCCGTCAAGTATAAACCCAATTACACCGATGCCATCATCGCCCTCAGCCAGGCCTATGCCAGGACGGAAAAATTCGTTCAGGCCATAGAAACGCTTAAAAAAGGCCTGGCCGGAAATCCCACCCAGCCCTCCTTTTATAGCAATATGGCCTATTGTTTTCTCAATATGCCGGCCATCGATTCGGCCATCGTCTATTATAAAAAAGCCTACCAGATGGATTCCTGCAGCGCCGATATCAGCTATAACCTGGCCTACGCCATGACCGATCCCAAATATTCAGACGAATCCATCCGCTACTTGCGGCGGGCGATACTGTGCGACGACCAGAAGATGGAGGCCCATTATCTGCTGGGCTCCAGGCTGGCCGCCAAGAAAAATCGCACGCCAATGGAGACATCAGAGGCCATAAAATCTTTGGAGCGATACCTGGAGAGCGGCCAGGGCAGCATGGTTCAGGTAGATTTGGCCAATAAAAAGATCAAAGAATTAAAGGGAAAATAATGAAGATCGTCTCCGCCGACAGACTGCAAAAACTGCCGCCCTACCTGTTCGCCCAGCTCAACGCCAGGAAGAAGGAACTGCAAGATAAAGGTGTCGATATCATCGACCTGGGGGTAGGCGATCCCGACCTGCCAACCCCCCAGCACATCGTGGACGCCCTGTGCGCCCAGGCCGGCAACATCGAGAACCATTGCTATCCCACCTATGACGGGATGCTTTCATTCCGCCAGGCGGTGGCCGGCTGGTATAAAAAGAGATTTTCAGCCTCACTTGATCCGAACAATGAGGTGGTGGCCCTGATGGGCGCCAAGGACGGCCTGGCCCACATCTGCTGGGCCCTGTTCGGGCCGGGCGACAAGGTGCTGTGCCCCGATCCGGGCTATCCGGTCTATGCCGCCCAGACCATGTTCGCCGGGGCCGAGATCGTAAAATACCCGGTCCGGCCGGAGAACAAATACCTGCCGGTCATTGCCGAACTGCCGACCCAGGGGATCAAGGCCATATTTTTGTGCTACCCCAGCAATCCCACCTCGGCGGTGGCAGACCTTGGCTTCTACCGGGAATTAGTCGAGTGGGCAATCGAAAATGAAATAATCATCCTCAACGACGGGATATATTCCGAGATCGCCTTCGACGGATATAAGCCGCCCAGCATCATGCAGGTGGACGGGGCCAAGGAATGCGCCATCGAGTTCCACTCGCTCTCCAAGACCTACAACATGACCGGCTGGCGGATAGGGATGGCGGTGGGAAACAGCCAGATTTTATCCGCCTTATTGAAGATCAAGACCAACACCGACTCTGGGGTGTTTCAGGCGGTGCAGTATGCCGGGATCGCCGCCCTGGAGGGGTCGCAGGAATGCGTCAAAGAGAATTGCCGCATCTATCAGGAGCGCCGGGACATCCTGGCCGCCGGGCTAAAGAAAATGGGGCTGGAATTCGATCTGCCCAAAGCCACCTTCTATCTGTGGATTAAGACCCCGGGAAAAACTGGCTCGATAGACTTTGCCAATCTTTTATTGGAGAAGGCCGGGGTGATGGTTATTCCGGGCATCGGCTTCGGGCAGAACGGCGAGGGGTATGTGCGAATGGCGCTGACCATACCCAGCCAGCGGATGAAGGAAGCGGTGGAGAGGATCGGGAAATTAAAGTTTTAGGTTAAATCCAGTATTTGATAAAAGAGCTTGGCCTTTTCCCGCTTTCTCTTATAAAACCTCTCCCCTACCCCTCTCCTAAAGCATTAGGAGAGGGAAGGGTGAGGTCTGACCGGACAGAAAGGGCAGAGAGAGACAAAAGATTTTCAACGAACGGATATCAAAGCTTCCTTTTTGAACATGATTTTACGCGAAGGAGATATAATGACCAGAACCCTGGGCGATATCACCAAAGAGCTTAAGGACGGGATCATCGAGCCGGCCAAGGGCCAGGCCGAAAAGATCCTGGCTGATGCCAAACATGAAGCCGAGGGCATCAAAGCCGAGGCCCGCAGGCAGGCCGACGAGATGGTTTCCCGGGCCAAAAGCGAAGCCGGGTTGATAAAGAAACAGATGGAAGCGGATATGGATACCGCCGCCCGCAATTTCCTTTTGAAGGTGCAGGAAAATTTGGAGGCCTCGGTGGTCCGGCCGGTGCTGGATGAGGAGATCCGCCGGATGATAGCCGCTCCGGGATTCATGACCAAGATGATGGAGCAGGTGCTGGCCGCCTTTTCCAAGGGCGCCGGGGAGGAAGCCAGGATAGAGTTGCTGCTGCCGGAGAAGCAGAAAAAGGAGTTGGAAGCCTGGTTTCTGGATAAGAGCACCCGGAAAATGCTGGGCCATGTAGATGTCCACTTTACCGACAAGATCAGCTTCGGCTTCAAGCTGGGCATTCAGGGGAGCGGCACCCATTTCAACTTCAGCGACGGGCTGGCCGAGGCCTTGGCCGATTTCTGCTCTCCCCGCTTCCGGAAGCATTTCTTCGCCTCTAAGGAGAAATAGATCCCGTGGGCAATTATTATTATCTGATGTCACTGCTGCCGCCCCTGCCGGCGGCCTTGGGCCAGCCATTGGGAGCCGATGTGTCTTGGCTGGCGGCCCAGGCCCGGCAGAATATCGATCCGGCCGACCGGGAAACGCTGGAGGCTCATCTGCTGTACGCCGATGTGGCCAATTTCATCTCCCGGGAATCGGGCCGGGAAAAATTCCTGCCCGGGGGAAAACTGACATTGGAGGATATTGACACTCAGAATGACCTGCCGGAGGTGATCCTGGATTTTCTGAAAGAGCAGGATGGCGGCCCGGCCCGGCCCTACGCCTACGATCGTTTATGGGAGTGGTATTATACCCGAGCTCTGCAGACAGCGGAGATATCCGGCAGTAGATTTTTAAAAAAATATCTGCCCTGGGAGATTCAGTTGCGCAATACGCTGACATCTTTGCGGGCCTCGCAGGCAGGCCAGGACCCGGCCGGATATCTGGTGGCCCCGAACAATACGGCCTACAGCTTCGATCAATTGCTCTCCGGCCTCAAGGAATGCTCCGGCCCGCTGGAAGCGGAGAGGTACCTGGACCGGGAGCGGCTGAAATTCATATCGAGCTGTCTGAATCACGACGGCTTTTCACTGGATGCCCTGCTGGGATATCTATCGCAGGCATATATATTTTCCCGGTGGCAGGATCAGGATAAACCGTTCGACCTGGATAAAATAACATTTGCCGGAGAAGTTAAGTGACGGATAAGACCATAGGAAGAGTGGTATCGGTGAACGGGCCGCTGGTAGTGGCCGAGATCGACCCGGGCCAGGATGTGGTGCAGAACGAGGTGGCCTACGTCCATTGCCAGGGGCAGGCTCTGAAATCGGAGGTCATCCGGATCCGGGGCCGTCAGGTGGATATGCAGGTCTTCGAGAGCACCGCCGGGCTGATGATCGGCGACCAGGTTGATTTCTCCGGGCAGGTGCTGTCGGCCATCCTGGGACCCGGCATGCTGGGCAACATCTACGACGGTCTGCAGAACCCTCTGGCCCTGCTGGAGAACAACCAGGGCTTCTTCCTGAAGCGGGGACAGTACCTTCCGCCCTTGGATGAGGAGAAGCTGTGGGACTTCGTGCCCCTGGCCAAAAAGGGGGACCGGGTCAAGCCCGGGGAATACCTGGGTGAGGTCACCGAGGGGCTGTTCGGCCATCCCATCATGGTCCCTTTGGCGCTCTCCGGCAATTGGGAGATCACCGAAATATCCCCGCCCGGCAAATATAAGATATCTCACTCCATCGCCAAAATAAAAAACCAGGACGGCCGGGTGGTCGCGGCCACTATGAAACAGGAGTGGCCGGTGAAACAGCCGATGCGGGCCTACCGCGAGCGGCTGCTGCCGGACAAACAGCTGCTGACCCAGTGCCGGCTGATAGACATCTTCTTCCCCCTGGCCGAGGGCGGCACCGCCTGCATCCCCGGACCGTTCGGGGCCGGCAAGACCGTGCTGCAGCAGATCATCTCCCGCTACGCCGAGGCCGACATCGTCATCATCGTGGCCTGCGGGGAGAGGGCCGGCGAGGTGGTGGAGACCATCCGGGAGTTCCCCCAACTGGAGGATCCCAAGACCGGGCGGTCACTGATGGACCGGACGGTGATCATCTGCAATACATCCTCCATGCCGGTGGCGGCCAGGGAGGCATCCATCTACACCGGGCTTACCCTGGGCGAGTATTACCGACAGCTGGGACTTAAAGTTTTGCTGCTGGCCGACAGCACTTCGCGCTGGGCCCAGGCCCTGAGGGAGTCCTCGGCCCGCCTGGAGGAGATCCCCGGCGAGGAGGCCTTTCCGGCCTACCTGGAGAGCCGGATCGCCGCGGTCTATGAGCGGGCCGGAGTGGTCAAACTGCATAATGAAAGCACCGGCTCGCTGACCATGATCGGCAGCGTCTCCCCGGCCGGGGGCAACTTCGAGGAGCCGGTGACCCAGAACACCCTCAAGGTGGTGGGAGCTTTCCACGGGCTGTCGCGCAGCCGTTCCGATCAGCGGAGATACCCGGCCATCGATCCGCTGATCTCCTGGAGCCTGTACCTCAAACAGATGGAGGATTTTTTGAACCGGCGCCATCCGGAATGGGTGGAGATGGTGAGGGAGACCCATAAGCTGATGGCCGACGGCAGTGCCGTCCGGCAGATGATGCTGGTGGTGGGGGAGGAGGGCATCTCCCTGCCCGACCTGGTAAGCTACCAGAAATCGGAGATCGTGGACGCTACTTGCCTGCAGCAGGATTCCTTCGATCCGGTGGACAGGGCCACCTCGCGCCAGCGGCAGATAGAGGATTTTCTTTTGTTGACGGAGATGGTCCGCCACCAGTTCGATTTCGAAAACAAGGAGCTGGCCAAAGCCCGAATGACCCACCTGCAGAATCTTTTCTTCCAGATGAAGTACAGCCCCTATCAGGGCGAAAAATATCTGGAATACCGTCGGGAGATAGGCGCCATGCTGGGCAAGGAGGAGGCAAGATGATCAAGGAATACAATCTGATCTCCCGGATCCAGGGGGACATCATCACCGTCCATGCCCCAGGCATCCGCAACGGCGAACTGGCCACGGTCAAAGGACAGGGCCGTTCCTCGCTGGCCCAGGTGATCCGCCTGCAGGGCGACCAGGTCTTTCTGCAGGTGTTCGCCGGGACCCGGGGCATCTCCACCGGCGACCAGGTGCGGTTCCTGAAGCACCCCATGCAGGTGGCTTTCGGGGAGGCCCTGCTGGGAAGGATCTTCAACGGATCGGGCCAGCCGATAGACGGCGGGCCGGAATTGAAATCGCTTCCCCGGATAGAGATCGGCGGGCCGTCGGTCAATCCCATCAGGCGGGTCATCCCCCGGGGGTTCATCGAGACTAGGGTGCCGATGGTGGACGTATTCAATCCCCTGGTGGAGAGCCAGAAACTGCCCATCTTCGCCGCGGCCGGCGAGCCCTACAACGAACTGCTGGCCCGGATAGGGATGCGGGCCAACGCCGATGTGGTGATCCTGGGCGGCATCGGCCTGAAATACGACGAGTATCTTAAATTTAAAAATTCCTTCGAACAGGCCGGGGTGCTGTCCCGGACCATCATGTTCATCCATACCGCCTCCGACCCGGTGGTGGAGCGGCTGCTGGTGCCGGACCTGGCCCTGGCCGCGGCCGAGCAGTTCGGGGTCCAGGGCAAGCGGGTGCTGGTGCTGCTGAGCGATATGACCGCCTTCGCCGACGCCCTCAAGGAGATCGCCATCTCCATGGACCAGGTGCCGTCCAACCTGGGATATCCCGGCTCGCTGTACAGCGATCTGGCGGCCCGCTACGAGAAGGCGGTGGATTTCGAGGGGGCCGGGTCCATCACCATTCTGGCGGTGACCACCATGCCGGGCGACGATGTCACCCATCCGGTGCCGGACAATACCGGCTATATTACCGAGGGGCAATTCTATCTGCGCAAGGGCGTGGTGGAACCGTTCGGCTCGCTGTCCCGCTTGAAACAGCTGGTGATCGGAAAGGTGACTCGGGAGGACCACGGCCATATCATGAACAGCATGATCCGGCTGTACGCCAAGAGCCGGGAGGTGGAGCAGAAGCTGGCCATGGGCTTCGACAAGACCCCGGAGGACGAACGCTACCTGGATTACTCCCAAAAATTCTATAAGCGTTTCCTGGACCTGAGGGTGGATATCGCTCTGGAGCAGGCCCTGGACCTGGGCTGGCAGACCCTGGCCGAATGCTTCACCCCGGACGAGGTGGGGATCAAGCAGGAGATGATAGATAAATACTGGCCCAAAAAAAAGTGAGCCATGCCCGAGAACATCAAGCTAAATAAAGTTTCCTTAAGGGAGCAGAAGCAGAAGCTGGGCATGTACCAGCGGTTCCTGCCGGCCCTGGAGGCCCGGAAGCAGCTTTTCCTGCTGCAGCAATCCCAGGTCCGCAAGGCCATCCAGGAGAAGTTTCTTCAGCTGGAGGCTTCGCTGAAAGCGGCCGAAACCTTCTCGCCGCTGTTCCGGGAGATGGAGGGCATCCTCCGCCCATTCCTGGAGATCGAACAACTGAAAAGCTCGGTGAAAAATTTCGCCGGTCTCAGGGTGCCGCAGCTGGACGGCATTGTCTTCCACCAGCCGGCCTACGGATTCTTTGATACGCCCTATTCCTTCGAGGCCGTCCGGGACACGGCCCGGAATATAATCTACTTAAAGACCGAATTAAAATTCCTGCAGGACCAGGATCTCCTGCTGACCGAGGGGCTGCGCAAGACCAGCCAGCGGATAAACCTCTATGAACAGCGGCTGATGCCGGACTGCCGGGATGCCATCAGGCATATCAACGTCTATCTGCAGGATCAGCGGGCGGTGGCGGTGGGGGTGGCCAAGGCGGCCAAGCGGCTCAGCGCCGTGTCGTTTTGATTTGTATGCCGGTGGTTGAGTGCCCCGCCTACCTCGATACATCTGTTAATCAAGCAAGTGGGAAAACCAAATCAAACTTAACAGCCACTCGGTAAACGGCGGGGCGTATCGAAACCACCGCTTACTCTGCCAACGGTAGGCAGGCCTGGATTCCCGCCTTAGCGGGAATGACGTATTACGCTAAATGTTCACCAATGTATTGAATTGTTTTCTCCGCTTTCTCTTTGAAGAGAAAGCTCCAAAATATTACCACCCCTTTATCCCCTCCTTGATTAAGGAGGGGACGGGGGTGGTTCACGGCAGCTTCTGCCAGGCAGCAGCGCTGATGCGACCCGGGACCCCGCCTTTAAGTGGAGCGGATAAACTTCAACCCCGATAAAGCAGTCATTGTGTTATGTACATCATGCTTGTTCTGGTTCAATGAATGCCGGGGCGCAGGCCTTACAAACCGCGGAGCTGGGCGGCAAGGACTTCTTTGGTTACTTTCTTAGTCATAAGAAAGTAACAACGGTAGGCCGGCCTGGATTCCCGTTTCCACGGACATGACATATTAATCTAAATATTCACCAAAGTATTGAATTGTTTTCTCCGCTTTCTCTTTGACCTCTCCCTGCCTGACGGCTTCCACTTCAGTTGGCAACAATAACTGCCATCCTCAGTGCAGGCCCTCCCCTCGAGGGGAGGGAAAGGGTGGGGTTGGGACCCCGGAAAGTAACGACCGCCCCCTCGGTCCCCCTCCCGTGAGGAGGGGGAAGTAAGAATCCCTTCCCCTGCGGGGAAGGGGCAGGGGTTAGGTCAGAATTTGGGAAACAAATTTAGTTGGAGCACCTCAATTGTCAATAGCCCCCATGACACGGATCTACATGGTGGGCCCTTCCCAGACTAAGGAGAGGGCCATGGCCCTATTGCAGGGGGCCGGGGTGGTGCATATCGACCTGCCAAAAGAAAAAATTTCCAAGATCGCCGATCTGCCGGAGCTAAAGAGGATCGATGCGGTCCTGAAAGCGCTGGACAAATATGTCAACGCCGAAAACCGCCCGGCCGGCGATATCAGCGACGACCAGCTTGTCCCCCATATTGAGTCCCTGCTGCACCGGCTAGGCGAGACCACTGCCCGGCTGGCCCATCTGGAGAATCTGATCGCCGACCTGGAGCCCTGGGGCGACTTCAACCCGGCCCATGCCGAAGAACTCCGCAAACACAATCTGTATGTCAACCGCTACCGGGCGGCCCAGAAGGACCCGAAGGCAATAAAGATTCCCGATGACGCTTATCTCCAGGTGGTGTCGCAGAAAAGATATCCGCTGTTCTTCGTCATTTCCCACCGCCTCAATCTGGAAGTATTTCACGCTACTTTGCTGGGTTGGCCCGAGATGGGCCTGGAGCAGGCCCGCCGGGAGCATCAAAAATTATCGCAGCAGCAGGAAGAGATCAAAAGGTCCCTGGCCGGGCTGGCCCTGAAAAAAGAGGCGGTGCAAAAAATATACCTGGAAACCCTGAACCGGGAGACTCTGGATCACAGCATCGCGGCGCTCTACCAGCAGGAATATCTTTTCGGGCTGGAGGGCTGGCTGCCGGCCGAGAATGAATCGTTGCTTCGTGAGGCCGTCGAGGGTTCCGGCATCCCATTAAAGCTGGAGATGCGGAAACCGGCGCCCGACGAACAGCCGCCCTTGCTGTTGAAGAACAACTGGTTCATCAGGCGGATCGAGCCGCTGCTCAAACTCTACGGCCTGCCCAAGTACCGGGACCTGGATCCCTCGTATTTCTTCGCGCCGTTCATGATACTGTTCTTCGGCATCTGTTTGAGCGACGCCGGCTACGGGCTGGTCTTTCTGCTGGCCGCCCATATTATGGAAAAGAAGCTGGGGCCCAAGAATCCCGCGTTGATCCTGCCGCTGAAGTTGTGCAAAGCCTTCGCCGTCTCCACCATCGTGGTGGGCTTGATCACCGGATCGGTGTTCGGCTACGAGTTCGCCAGCCGCCAGTGGATTCTTTTAGACGTCTCTGTCGGTGCCGGAGACCCCATGCTGTTCTTCTACCTGGCCCTGGGCATGGGGGTATTGCATCTTTCCTTCTCGTATCTGCTGGGGATGCTCCAGGCCAACAACTTTCAGGGCGTTCTTCAAAAGCTGGCCACTCTGCTGGTCCTGTGGGGCGGGGTGACATTGGTCAGCCGCAACATCTGGTTCGCCGATGCCTCATACAGCCAAATGCTCTATTACGCCGGTTCGGGGCTGATCGTACTGGGCCTGTTGCTGACATTGATATTTTCCTCCGACCATAAGAACTGGCTGGCCCGCATCGGGCTGGGACTGTGGAGCATCTACGGGCTGACCGGGCTGATCGGCGATCTGCTGTCGTACGCCCGGCTGTTCGGGCTGGGCATCGCCACCTCGGCCATCGCCTCGGTGATGAACCAGCTGGCCGGGATGGTCTACGGCTCGGCCGGGCCGGTTTTGGGGATCCCACTGGCGGTGCTGATACTGATCGCCGGCCACACCTTCAACCTGGCGCTGTCCATACTGGGAAGCACGGTCCATTCCGCCCGGCTCCATTTCGTGGAGGCCTTTAAGAATTTCTTCCAGGGCGGGGGCATAGAATACAAACCCTTCAAAACCGAAAGAGGATAGACATGAAAAAGAGATTTACCATCCCGGCAATTTTCCTGCTGTCGCTGATCGCCGCCGCACCGGCCTGGTGCCAGAGCGCCCCGGCGGCAAACGACTGGCCGGTCTTGGTGGCCAAAATCGCCCTGGGCCTCAGCCTGTCGCTGGGATTAAGCGGCTCGGCCATCGGACTGGTGATAGCTTTCCAGGCCCTGCTGGCCGGGGGCGAGGAGAATTTTTACAAGAACATCGCGGTGGCCCTGATGCCCTCCACCCAGGGGATCTACGGGATGGTGATATTCTTCACCAATCTTAACGGCTTCGCCACCGATCCCTACACCGTGGCCGGCAAGGCCGCCATCGCCAGCGTGATATTGATGGTCAGCGCCTGGTACCAGGGGATCGTCTGCGCCGCGGGGATAAAGAGCATACAGGAGGGGAAGAATACCCTGGGAAATGCGCTGGTGGCCGGGGCCATGCCGGAGACATATGCGGTGTTCGCTCTGGTGATGACGTTTATTTTGAAGTAACGATATGGTAAGGGTTGAATTATGAGGCACAATTTGGAAACGACTATACGATTCATAGATCTATTCTGTGGAATAGGTGGCTTTCGCTATGCTATTGAAGATGTTGCGAAAAAAATGGGCATTAAATCAGAGTGTGTTTTATCCAGCGATATTGATATAGAATGCCAAAAAGCTTACGAAGCTAATTTTAATGAAATTCCTAAAGGTGATATACACGCTATTGATGTTAGCACTATTCCGGAACACGATATCTTGCTTGCTGGCTTCCCATGTCAGCCATTCAGCATCATTGGACAACGTAAAGGATTTGAAGATGCTAGAGGCACACTTTTTTTTGAAATAGCTAGAATAATTCAAGCGAAGAGACCGCAGGCTTTCGTTTTAGAAAACGTTAAACTATTAGCTGGGCATAATGGTGGGAAAACACTTTCTAGAATTTTGGAAGTGTTGCGTGGACTTGAATATAGTGTTGATAAAAAAATATTTAATGCATTGGATTTTGGACTACCACAAAAACGAGAGCGTATATTTATAATAGGCTTCAAAAAACCATGCGATTTTGAATGGCCGAAGGGCGGGAAAACAATGAAACCACTTGGGCTGTTATTGGAAAAAAGTGTGCCAAAGGAATATTATGCGTCTGACTACATTAAAACAAAACGCTTTGCCACGCATTCTCCAACAAAGGAACCTACAATATGGCATGAGAATAAGGCCGGGCACATAAGCGTATATCCATATTCATGCGCACTTAGAGCTGGGGCCTCATATAATTATTTATTAGTCAATGGCGAAAGGCGGCTTACTGCACGCGAGATGTTACGACTTCAAGGATTCCCTGATTCGTTTAAAATTATATGTAATTACAGTCAAACTCGCAAACAAGCTGGCAATAGTTTGCCTATTCCTGTTGCCGAAGCTGTTTTGTTAAACGTATTTAAATCATGTGGTTGGATGAAAAATAGCAAACCGGATTTTGTGTATTCAAGGAAACAATCATTTGATAAACAACTGCTGTTGAAAGAGAAAGGAAAACGCTATGGTAAAAAGACCAAGGCTAAGAACAGTCGAAAAATATAAACCACCTTATCCAATTAACAAGTTTCCCAAAGGGTTTGCTTTAAACTTAGGAAAGGAAATTATCTATCATTTGGCAACAAGAGGAACACCACGCCTTGAGGGAACAGATTGGGAAGAAATATTTGCAAGATTAGTTGGTGCGAAGTGGCAGCCATCTAATGTCGGGCTTGACGACATCGTGCTTCAACAAACAGCTTGGGGTGCAAAAACTGTTAAAAACAAACGACCATCCACTGTGGCTAAGGTGCGTTTAATATCTGGTCGCAATTCAGTTGCTTTTTCTTTTGGTCAAGACAAAGTCAAGAATGTAGATCCAAATGATATGGGCGATAAAGTCCTGTCTATATACAATGAGCGCGTTGCAGGTGTCCGTAAAAAGTTCCAACATCTACGTACAGTTGTATTGGTTAAGTCTGATGATCTTCTTGAATTAGCTGCTTTTGAACTTGATACTATTATGTACGATGCAAAGCGATATTGGTGGCAATGGAATGATAATGATAATTTAGAAGGCTATACTAAAGATGGTGATGCACACATCTTTACATGGCAACCACATGGTTCGCAATTCACAATTATTGAAAATGTGCCTGCCCATCGCTTGGCTATTCGCATAAAAAAACCACCTCGCCTAAACCAAGGTGAAGTATTAGATGCCCTAAAATTTGACGAAACATGGGTTGAAATAATTTCTTGATTCTAAATGGATAATGTTTCAATTAATAGACGTTCCCAAATCATGGCGAATGTCAAGTCTAGTGGAAATATATCAACAGAATTAAAAACAGTATTAATTTTTCGCGAGAATCATATACACGGTTGGCGTAGGCGTTACAAAATAATTGGTAACCCGGATTTTACATTCCCAAAAAATAAAATTGCAGTCTTTATTGATGGCTGTTTTTGGCACGGTTGTGCGAAACACTGCCGTGTGCCAGCAACAAATCGCATATACTGGAACAATAAAATTCAGCGCAATATACAGCGCGATCTTAATATTGGACGTGTGCTACGGGTAAAAGGTTGGAAAGTGATTAGAATATGGGAGCATGAACTTTGCGGTGGGGCAGTGTTGAAACGCAAGATAAAAAAACTGAAAAATATAAAGTCTTAGTTAATGTTCTGTTTATTTTATACCGATAAGCATTCCAAGATGAACATACCATACCGTTACCAAAATATCCCCCGATCACGGATAGCAACCTTTGACATCTCATCCAAAGGAAATCATTCATGTTAATCCTGTCAAACATATGCCGATAATAGTCCAAAAATACGGAGGCAGTTCGGTCTCCAACGTCCAGCGCATCAAGGCGGCGGCCGCTCTGGTGATGATGTTTATTTTGAAATAGATAAGACATGTTTTCTAAAAAATAAATAGCATTAACTCCCCATAAGGTTTTTATACTATGGATCAGCTGAATAAATCCTCGGAAAACAATGATCAGGAAAAACCCTTCTTGAAACGGGACGTAGTCAACATTTGGCTGGACTCTTTGGAAGAGTTGTTTTCTGATTTCGATCCAAGATCGTATTTGAAACGCACCGTATCGGACGATTTCATTGCCCAGGTCAGGAAAGTGGTTGCCGACCAGCAAGGGAAAGAAATGATCCTGCGGTTACAGTTGCCGGCGGAAACAAGAAATAAACAGGATGAAGATATAATCGCCACCCGCCTGCAGCGGTATTTCACGGAAAAACGCGGCCAGCTTTTAAAAGAAAAGCAAAATGGTATTCGAAATGCCATCATTTTGACCATATCGGGCATTGCCTTGATGATCTTTGCAAGTTATATCACATTTTTAAATTCGGAAAGATACTACCTTCAGCTGCTCCTGGTGTTATTTGAGCCCGGCGGATGGTTCTGCCTTTGGACGGGGCTTGATCGTTTGATCGATTATTCGGGAAGACGAAGGAAAGAGCTGGATTTTTATTCAAGAATGGCCACGGCCCAAATTCAATTCAGCACGATCTGATGCCTGGAAAGAAATACTTTACCCGGAACGGTAGGGATAAAATAAATTGTCAAACCATGTTAATCCTGTCAAAGACATGCCGATAATGGTCTAAAATACGGAGGCAGTTACCAGCAATTTTAAGGAGGCAACAACCATGAAAAAATTATTAACGATATTATTTGCGACAATCCTAACCGGCACAACATTCGGGCAAACGGAGAACGATCGGTTCCAATTCCTGATCGAACAATGTTCTTCCATTAATTCCGAAAATTACAAATGCAGCCCGTACATTTTACTGGCAGGCTATATTCAGTCTCTGGACAGGACCAAAGCGATAGAGATCCTCAAAGAATATGCCGGAACCAATAAATATGAGGACCAGATAATAATTTTAACCAGACTGTTATTCCAGGGAAAGAAAAACGCCGTTTTAAGAAGGCCGCTCATCGGCGCCGCCGGTTTTATTGGCAACACCGGCTATAAGGATTGGCCGTCAGAACCGATTGAAATCAGTAACGGCATACCGTTCTTGATAACCCGAGGCTATTCGCTGGGAGGAAAGGCCGAGTCCTCTCTGAAATATTTGGAATATTGTATTGCCAATGGCCAGTGGACAAATAATAATTACCGCATAATAAAAAGCGAAGAATTAAAACCGGCCTTAAATACTTTGCTGAATAGCAAGAAATGGCAAAAGGAATTGACCAGATCCGAGAAGGCCTTTTTTGAAGAGCAAATTGATACAACATCGGAGCATTTGATATACCAGGGACGCCTGGTTGAGATATTTGTTGAAAAAGCCATATATCATTCCCCGACGAACGATAACTTTCTAATGAGGTTTTTAATCAAGAATATAAGCGCCAAACTGATCGGGGTTGATCTCACGGACTTCCGGAAAACGATATATCCGAATCAATGGGGTATTTATACCAAACCTTATCGGGAGGTTGTTGATGAAAGGGCTTATGCCCCTGACACCATGATCAACCAGGCCGAGTTATTGAAAAAGTTTAAGGATAATTCCCTGACGATAATGCCGCCGAACGAAACTTTGGAATACTATCGGGACTGGAACGGCGGTGCAGAGAAGGTTGAGTTAAAAAACAGGGAAGATTATTTAATAATAAGCGTTGCCGGGCAACTGTTGTTCACCAACGGCGCTGACTTTGAAGACGCCCGCTTGCTGACGGCTGCCGAAAAGAACCGGGCGGTCGTATTCGATTATCCAATAAATAATAAAACAATACCGGAAAAAAGCTTGATCATTGGCAGTAACTAAAACGCCCGCCAACCTGATCCGAAATTGTGATACAATCAATCATGTTAAACCTGTCAAAAATATGCCGATAATAGTCCCAAAATACGGAGGCAGCTCGGTCTCCAACGTCCAGCGGGACACCAGAACCTAATCTTAATAATCAAAAAACATGACCACTGAAATATATTATTTTTCGGGAACAGGGAATTCATTGGCTGTTGCAAGGGATATTGCGGCAAAAACCAATGGGAAATTGACGCCGATTACTTCCGTATTGGTTAAAGAAAGCATTGATACTCAAGCCGAGGTTATAGGGTTCGTATTTCCAATTTATGACTTCAAGCCGCCTTTGATTGTTGAAAATTTTGTCGGGAAAATAAAAAATATCGACTCCAAGTACATATTTGCTGTCTGCACCTATGGAATTACGCCATCCAAGTCTATGAAGATTTTTGAAACGGTGATAAAATCCTGCGGAGGAGAGTTGGCTGCAGGATTTGCGGTAGGCATGCCTCATAATGGCATCGGGTCCAATTCGTTTTCTCAAATCCAGCATGAAAGAATGTTCAAAAACTGGAAAGTTAAATTAGAAGAGGTCAGTGAATATATTATTTCCAGAAAAAAGGGAAAATTGGAAACAAGCAATTTATTTGGTGGATTTATTCTCACGGGATCATTTGTCAAAATGTTGCCCACGCTCTTGAAATTTTTAAAGCAAGTGATAACCAAAGGCTGGGAATCCATGGTTTTAAATTCAAATGGGAAATGTAATGGTTGCGGAATATGTAAAAAGATTTGCCCTGTAGATAACATTGAAATAGTTGATAATAAACCCCGGTGGTCAGACCATTGTGCCGGTTGTTTTGCCTGTCTGCACTGGTGCCCAGAAGAAGCAATTAGTTTGAGCGGATTTGATACGATCATTGGCAGATATCATCATCCGGAAGTTAAGATATCAGATATGATAAAACAAAATTGATTATACACGATATAATATTTAAATTATAAAACAAACCATGTTAAACCTGTCAAAAATATGCCGATAATAGTCCAAAAATACGGAGGCAGTTCGGTCTCCAACGTCCAGCGCATCAAGGCGGTGGCCGCCCGCATAGTCCGGGCCAAGCGCCGGGGCAACAAAGTGGTGGTCGTCGTCTCGGCCATGGCCGACACCACCGACGACCTGAGCGCCCTGGCCCGTCAGATATCATCTGATCCGCCCAGGCGCGAGATGGACATGCTGCTGACCACCGGCGAGCGGATATCAATGGCCCTTTTAGCCATGGCCATCCACGGCCTGGGCGAAAAGGTGGTGTCCTTCACCGGGTCGCAGGTGGGCATCATCACCGATTCCAGCCACACCCGGGCCAAGATCCTGGAAATAAAACCGGAACGCTTGAAAGATTCCCTTAAAAATGATAGCATAGTGATCGTGGCCGGGTTCCAGGGGGTCAGCCTGGCGCGTGAGATCACCACGTTGGGGCGGGGCGGCTCGGACACCACCGCGGTGGCCCTGGCGGTGGCTCTGGAGGCCGACGCCTGCGAGATCTACAGCGATTTTTCGGGGATCTTCAGTGCCGATCCCCGGCTGGTCAAAACCGCCCGGCCCATCAAGGCTATTTCCTTTGACGAGATGCTGGAGCTGTCCAGCTGCGGGGCTCAGGTGCTGCATTTAAGGGCGGTGGAGCTGGCCGCCAAGTACAGGATGCCGGTGACCTGCCGCAGCAGTTTCGACAACAAACCGGGAACGATAGTAGGGAAAGGTTCGAAGATGGAGAGGGTGGTCGTCAAAACCATTGCCCACGATAAATTCCTGGCCATGCTGGCCATGAAGGCGGTGCCTCGGAGGAGCGTCCTGTTGAGCCAGGTGGTGACCCAGCTGGCCGGGGCCGGGATATACATCAGGTCGTATTTCCACGGCGGGGGCGACGACGGCAGGACCGACCTCAACTTCATCGTCAACCAGACGGACCTCAAGGCGGCCCAAGGGATCATGGAGAAGGACCTGAAGAAGATGAAGGGGGCGAGGCTGTACGTCAATCAGGACATCGGCGCGGTGTCGCTGATCGGCAGCGGGGTGGGCAGCGAGCCGGCCGTCATGGCCAAAATGCTGGCCCAGCTGGGCAAGATCAAGATCCATATAGAGGGCATGACCACCAGCGAGACCAAGCTCACCTGTTTCGTGTCGCGCAAGGACATCGAAAAGGCGGTTCTGGCTTTGCACAAGAGTTTCATAGGATAACCCCCTTTGAGGAATTAACCACGTCATTCCTGCGAAAGCAGGAATCCAGGTTTTCGTGGATTCCCGTCGGAATTTATCCCGCACTTGATGCGGGGCGGGAATGACACAAGGGGATATTTTTAACGGTAGCTTTTGCCAAACAGCAGCGCTGATGCGACCCGGGGATAAACCCCACCCTTCCCTCCCCTCGAGGGGAGGGAAATAGAGCCTGCACTGAGCATGACCAGCTTGTATGCTTGCGAAGTGGAGAGGTCGGGCGGTACAGAAAGTAACTATAAAGATATTACAGACCTTCTTTCGGATAAAACTTAATATCAGTTCATTCATAAATTCCGTGTTTCGGTGGTAAAAGTAACTCAGTCATTTCCAACCAATAAATTGGAGGACCCTATGATCTGTCCCATCAGGTTCATCAGGAAACCGGAGGAGTCGGAGTGCATCAAGGAGAAATGCAGTTTCTGGGTGGACGGCTCACTTCTGCCGGAAAGCAGCCAGGAGCCCAAGAGATTTACCGCACTGCTGGGGGTGAATAAGTTGAATGACGGTCCGGTCGAAGAGGAGGTCATGGGCAAGTGCTCCGTCCTGGTGATGGCCGAGGTGGCCCTTAAATCCAGACCGCTGGAATGACCAAGGGACCGATGATAGTAGGTCTGGTGGGCGCCACCGGTTTGGTGGGCCAGACCATACTCAAGGTTCTGGAGGAAAGAAGATTTCCCCTGAGCGGCCTTAAATTGTGGGCCTCCAGCCGGTCGGCCGGTAGGCGGATCAAATTCAAAAGAAAATTTTATCCGGTGGCATCGGTCGAGCAGGCCGACTTCTCCGGCTGCGGCATTGTGTTCTTCGCCGGCACCGAGGGGGAGAAGGGCGCCAGCTGGCTATATGCTCAAAAGGCCATTGCGGCCGGGGCGGTGGTGATAGACAACGGTTCGGATTTCAGGATGCATCCCAGCGTGCCGCTGATCGTGCCCGAGGTCAACCCCGAGGATGTCGAAAAGCAACGGGGCTTGATAGCCAACCCCAACTGCTCCACTATTCAGATGGTGGCGGCCCTGGGGCCGATCCATAAAAAATACCGGGTCAAGCGGATAGTGGTGTCCACCTACCAGGCGGTGTCGGGAGCGGGAAGGCAGGGAATCATTGCTCTTGAAGAACAAATTCAAAATTCAAAATTCAAAATTCAAAATTCGCCATTTTCTAGGCAAATAGCTGGGAATGTCATTCCCCAGATATCCGACATCTCTGAGCTGGGTTACAGCGGCGAGGAGTGGAAGATGGTCGAAGAGACCCAAAAGATACTGCACGACAAAAAGATCGCGGTCAACGCCACCACGGTGCGAGTTCCGGTGATGACCGGGCATTCGGAGTCGGTCTATTTCGAGACCGGGTCAAACTGCACGGTCAGGGATATCGAGAAGCTTCTGATCAAAGCTCCGGGCATTGTGTATGACAAAAAAGATTTCTTCACCCCGGCCGAGCTGAAAGGTTCCGATCTGGTGTATGTCAGCCGCCTGCGGCCGGATCCGGTCAAAAAGAATGCCTTCGTGATGTGGGTGGTGGCCGATAACCTGCGCAAAGGAGCGGCCACCAATGCGGTGCAGATCGCAGAACTGCTTTTAAAATAGATTTTTTTGAACCGCCAAGTCGCCAAGAGCGCCAAGAAATTTAAATAAAACTTTGTGTGCTTGGTGTTCTTTGTGTTAAAGGACAGACGGTTTGAACCACAAAGCGCACAAAGGGCACAAAGGGACGGTTGGATTAGTAAGACATTACTGGGTGATTTTAGCGTTCTTTGTGTTTAAAAAACAGATATAGAATTAAATATGAACCACAAAGACCTCAAAGGACACAAAGAAAACATGGATATGGAAACCATCAATAAGCTGTCAAATAAGGTTATTGGCCTGGCATTGGAGGTTCATAAAAATCTCGGACCTGGGTTACTGGAGTCAGCATATAAGCAGTGCTTAGCTTATGAATTGAATAAGAACGATATCAAGTTTACACTTGAACAGCCAATCCCCCTGAAATATAAGGAAATATTGGTCGATTGTTCTTTCAGGGCAGATATGATCGTAGAAAATTGTATTATTATTGAATTGAAAGCGGTTGATAAAATATTGCCGATTCACGAAGCTCAGCTTATAACGTATTTGAAAATAACGGGAATACGATTAGGATTGTTATTTAATTTCAATACCAAGCTATTAAAAAATGGCATTCAAAGAATTATTCTTTAATCTTAGTGGTCTTTGTGTTCTTTGTGGTAAAAATACTTTAGGAGGAGATTTCTATGAAGTGGCTTAATGACATCCTTGGCATCTATTACCAGCCGGACAAGGTCTTCGAGGGGATGAAGGACAAACCCCGCTGGCTTATCCCCCTGATCGTCAGCGTGGTCTTCACCCTGATCGTGACGGCCATCATTCTGCCCACCATAATAATGCCGGAGCAGATAGCCAATCTCGCCCGCAACCCCGATATCCCCGCGGAGCAGGTCGAGGCCATGCAGGCCAATATGAGCGGTCCGATCCCCCTGATAGTCGGACTGGTCGGCAACCTGTTCATGGTCCCCATCGGATTGCTGCTGATAGGGCTGATCTTCTGGGGCATATTCTCCATGCAGGGCCACAAGGCCAAATTCGCCGATATGTTCACCGTGGCGGTCCTGGGCTCCCTGATAAACATTCCCGGAGCCATCCTGAAAGTGCCGCTGATGTTCATAAAAGAAACCGCCAAGGTCAGCACCTCCCTGGGATTAATGCTTCCCGTCGAGATGGAGGAGGGTTTCCTGGTGCGGCTATTGAACCATATCGACTTCTTCACCATCTGGATGCTGGTGGTGATGGCCATCGGCTTTTCGGTCTTCACCGGGGCGCCCCGCAAAAAAAGCTACTGGACGGTGTTCGGCTGCTGGGCGGTCTTCATCCTGATCCTGTCGGCGGCGGGCGGGTTGTTCAAATTCGGCGTGCAGTAATAGATAAGACCAATCGTTGACAAACTAACCCCGCTCTGATAAAATTGAATATGGGCCGGGCCCGATGGAAGCGAAGACTGCCAATCCCGCCAGGACCGGAAGGTAGCAACGGTACGCAAAATCTCTCCTTGTTATCGGATAAGCCTGGCCCTCTTTCTTTAAATTACCATACAAGGCTATCAGTCATTCCTGCGAAAGCAGGAATCCAGTTTTTTCATGGATTCCCGCCTGGGCGGGAATGACAAATGGAGCAATTCACTCGATACAGTAAAAATAAAATAATTAAAAAGATTGTTTAAATAATGTCCTACCTTGTTTTAGCCCGCAAGTGGCGCCCCCAGAACTTCGAGGAGATCGTGGGCCAGGATCACGTAACCACCACCCTGCGCAACGCCATCCGCACCAAGCGCACCGCCCACGCCTACATCTTCGCCGGGGCCCGGGGGGTGGGCAAGACCACCACCGCCCGCATCCTGGCCAAGGCCCTCAACTGCGCCGAGGGGCCCACCGAGACTCCCTGCAACAAGTGCACCTCCTGCCTGGAGATCACCGGCTCGCGCAGCATGGACGTGCTGGAGATAGACGGCGCCTCCAACCGCGGCATCGACCAGATCCGCGACCTGCGGGAGAACGTCAAATACACCCCCACCCAGGGCAAGTACAAGATCTACATCATCGACGAGGTCCACATGCTGACCAAGGAGGCCTTCAACGCCTTGCTGAAGACCCTGGAGGAGCCTCCGGCCCATGTGGTCTTCATCTTCGCCACCACCGAGGTGCACAAGGTGCCCATCACCATCCTGTCCCGCTGCCAGCGCTTCGATTTCCGCCGCATTCAGCTGAACGAGATCGTGTCCCATCTCAAAAAGATGCTGTCCGGCGAAGCGGTCAAGGCCGATGACGAGTGTCTGTACATCGTGGCCAAGAAGGCCGAGGGCTCCATGCGCGATTCCATCAGCCTGATGGACCAGCTGATCGCCTTCAGCGGGAACAGCATCAAGGCCGATGACGCCCGGCAGGTGCTGGGCCTGGTGGACGAGGAGATGTATTTCAAGACCCTGGAACTGGTGAGGGCCCACGACAAGCCGGGCATCCTGTCACTGATCGACCAGGTGGCCGTTGGCGGCTACGACTTGCAGGAGTTCATCCTGGGATGGCTGGCCCACCTGCGCAAGCTGCTGCTGATAGCCGCCGGCTCCGGCAGGACCGCGGCCGAGGAGATGACCCCCGATGAACAGGAGAAATTCACCCAACAGGCCCAGGGCCTGGATGACCGGGATATCTTGCGGATGGTCAACATCCTGATCGACGCCGAGGCCACCATGAAGCGCAGTTCCCAGGCCCGGCTGATACTGGAGATGGCCTGCCTGCGCCTATGCAATCTTGACTCCACCGTCCGGCTGGAGGAAGTGATAAAATTATTAAACCAGGGCGGGGACGATCCGAAGAAAGAGGAACAGCCGGCTCCGGCCGTAAAACCCTTCAAGCCGGCTAAACTGGATGTCAGTCCGGTAAAAGAAGAACCGGCTGAATACACCGTTTCCGCCGAGCCGGTGAACCAGGACTTCGAATCCCTGTGGCAGAGGCTGATAACAGCGGTCCAGGAGCGGCATATGACCGCCGGGACCTGCCTGGCCTCGGCTCGTCCCGTAGGGGTCAGCGACGGCAGTTTGATACTGAGCTTCGGCCCGCAGGCCAACTTCCATAAAAAATCTCTGGAGGACAAGATCTACCAGGAGCTGATCCAGGAGGAGACCCTGAAATTATGGGGGCAGAAACTTAAGGTTATCTGCCAGATTGAAAAAAGCCAGGCCCCCCAGGCCTCCCAGACGCCGCAGGTAAAAGAGACCGCCAAGCGCCTGAGCCGGCAGGATGAGGTAGACCGCAGGAAATCCGAGGTCATGGAATCGCCCCAGCTGAAGAGCTTCATGGATGCGGTGGACGGCGAGGTGGTGTAGCCCTGTCATCCTGAGTACACTTCGAAGCGACACAGGTTGTAGGAGGGCAGTATTCACCCGTTCGGCTTGTCAGACATGGTGCCGGGCTCAGGGTGACAATCGAATTAAATAATAAAAGGGCTGTCATCCTGAGTAAACTTCGAGGAGACACGGGCTATAGGAGGGCAGTATTCACCCATTCGGCTTGTCAAACAGGGTGCCGGGCCAGGGTGACATTTAATATTGAACACACTAAGGAGACACGATGGCCAAGGGAATGGGGGATATTTTAAAGCAGGCCCAGATGATGCAGACCAAAATGGAAAGCATCCAGAAAGAACTGGCCAATAAGCGGGTGGAGGCTTCGGTGGGCGGCGGCATGGTCAAGGTGACGGCCGACGGCCAGCAGAATATCCTGGATATAAAGATCTCGCCGGAGATCATCAAGCCCGAAGAAGCCGATATGCTGCAGGACCTGGTTCTAAGCGGTGTGCAGGAGGCCATCAAGATGTCCCGCGACCTGGCGGCCAAGGAGATGTCCGGCCTGACCGGCGGCATGAGCCTCCCGGGGATGTTTTAAACCTCTCCCTCATCCCCTCCCCTCGAGGGGAGGGACAAGGGTGGGGTAGAAAGAATATATGCATTACGGATCGGAAATACTGTCGCGCACCATAGACGAGCTGATGAAGCTTCCCGGCATCGGGCGGAAGACCGCCCAGCGCCTGGCTTTCTATCTGCTTAAGTCCAGCAAAGAGGATGCGGTGGCCCTGGCCAACGCCATCGTGGAGCTTAAGGAGAAGGTCCGCTTCTGCGTCCAGTGCTACAACGCCTCGGAGAACGACCTCTGCACCATCTGCCAGGATGTCAAGCGGGAGTCATTGCTTATCTGCGTGGTGGAGGAGACCAACGACCTGCTGGCCATCGAGAAGACCTCGGAGTTCAAAGGGCTGTACCATGTCCTGCAGGGGCATCTTTCGCCGCTGGACGGCATCGGCCCGGACGACCTGCGGATACGGGAATTGATGGTAAGGTTGGAGAAGACCGAGGTGAAAGAGATGATCATCGCCACCAACCCCAACGCCGAGGGTGAGGCCACCGCGCTGTACCTGATGAAGCTGGTCAAGCCGCTGGGGATAAAGGTGACACGGATAGCCCGGGGTCTGCCGGTGGGCAGCGATCTGGAGTTTTCCGACGAGGTGACATTGAGCCGGGCCCTGACCGGCCGGCAGGAGATGTGAGAGCTTAATAATTACAAATATACACTAAGTGATTTATAACAATTACTATGAAAACATTTATCATAAATCTTTATATAATTAGGCGGGGGTTATGCGTGTAAAGTGCAAATATAATCGCGGATATCAAATCAAGGGTATTAGAGCAGAAGGGGAAGAAGATGAAGCTGTATATGACTTAAGCATTGGTAAAGAATATGATGTTTTCGGTATGGATCTTGCGGATGGTATAGTATGCTTATTGGTTTGTGATGACTATAGCCTTCCCAATTGGTATTCTACTGCGTGTTTTGATATTTTAGATGATAAAATTCCCGATTGGTGGTATTACCGGGACTTTTTTACAGAACCGGATATTCTTGTAAAAGCGTCTTGGGGTTATAAGGAGTTGATCAAAGACAATGAGCACCATGATGCATTATTAGAAAGAGAACCGGATGCTTTGGCAATATTTAAAAGATATGTTGATGAATTAGGGAAGTAAATAATAGCGTAGGCAACGGCGTATCCTATTGTGCCCTGCGGTTAAGCCGCAGGGCACAGCAATAACCGCAAGTTCACCCGTTCGACTCGACCGCGATACGGTCTCGCTCAGGGCAGGCTGTCAAGGAGCGGGACTGGTCGGGGCTGGATTACTTCGGGGCGCGGTATTATAATAAGATTTAATAGAAGTAAAATATCCGATTACTTTGGAAACGGCCTTACGGGCCGTTTTTTATTTTACCATTGATAGCACATTCTCAACCAGGTTGTTGATCACCAAATGAAAAGGTCGTCGCGAGATGACTCTTATTTTACAATCGAAGCGTCTTCTCCTGGCTTTAAAAAAGCAAGCAGCTCGGGGATTGCTTCGTTTGCGTCAAGGAAAGTAAATCTCGCAATGACTAAGAGTGATGATAAAAGCTATTGAAACGGAGGGCAAAGCGTTAAAGTTCAAACCATGCATATTTCTGTTGCAATTTCCCTTTATTTTGTTATAATAAAACCCTAAAGTCGTAAATTGTAATATATTAACTTACTTATAGGTTACGAAATTTGAATCCCACCATAGACTGCAAGGATTTTAACGGCTACAAGCCCTGCCGGCCGGGCTGGCTGTGCGAGACCTGCCAGGAGCAAAAGCCCCGCGGCAAAAAGATACTGATCATCAACCTGGACGCCCTGGGCGCGGTGCTGATGACCACCGCCCTGCTGCCGGCCATCAAGCGCAAGGATCCCCAGAGCACCATCCATTGGGTGACCCTGCCGATGGCCATTCCCCTGCTGCAGAACAACCCCTACATCGACAAGCTCTGGCCCTACGATTTCGAGACCGTCAGCATCCTGCAGGCCATCAAATACGACAAGATCTATTCCATCGACAAGGCCTACCGCTCGGATGCTTTGGCCATGCTGGTTCAGGCCGAGGAAAAGCTGGGCTTCGCCCTGGACCAGAACGGGGCCATCACTTATTTCAACCCCGAGGCCGAATACGCCTACCGCCTGGGCATCGACGACGATCTGAAATTCAAGAAGAACCAGGTGACCGGGATACAATTCCTGGCCCAGGCCATGGCGCTGGATTACCAGGGCGAGGACTACGTGTTGGAGCTGACCCCGGAGGAGAAGGCCTGGGCTGCGGCCTACCGCCGGAACAACGGGATCGAGAAGAACGAGGTGGTTATCGGCTTCAATACCGGCTGTTCCGACCTTTTCCCCAACAAGAAGATGACCATCGAACAGCATCTGGAACTGATCGGCCGGATCCAGAACGAGCTGCCCAATGTCCGGATAATGCTGCTGGGCGGAAAGGCCGAGAGCCAACGCAACAAGGAGATCAAGGACCGGGCCGGGGCCTTTATCATTAACAGTCCCACCGACGAGGGCATCCGCCGGGGCATGGTCTACGTGGACGCCTGCGACCTGGTGATCACCGGGGACACCTCGGCCATGCACATGGCCATTGCCCTCAAAAAATATGTGGTGGTCTGGTTCGGGCTGTCCTGCGCCAGCGAGATAGAACTGTTCGGCCGGGGGGAGAGGATCGTTCCCGACCTGGATTGCAGTCCCTGCTGGAAGAAATCCTGCGACAGCCTGGAATGCGTAAAAGATCTGGACCTGGGGGCCATTTTCCAGGCGGCCAAGAAGGGATACAATCATCTCAAAATAAGACATTGACCTCTCCCCTACCCCTCTCCTAATGCTTTAGGAGAGGGAAGGGTGAGGTTAAATTTAAAATATTTCTTCAGTAAATTGTCTAATAAAACATACAAAAACATACTGCTGGTAAGGACCGACCGGATCGGGGATGTGATCCTGTCGTTGCCCGCCGCCGCTCTTTTAAAGGATATTTATCCCGGATGCCGGATCACATTTCTGGCCCGGGATTACACCGCCCCGCTGATCGCCCTTTCAAAATCGGTCGATGCGGTCATCAACGATGATCCAAATCTTAACGCCCGGGCGCTGGCCAAGAGGCTTAAAGACCATGATTTCGATCTGGTCGTGGTGCTGCACCCCACCAGCCGGCTGGCCTGGGCCACATGGCTGGCCGGGATCCCGGTCAGGATCGGCACGGCCTACAGATTATACAGCCTTTTATTCAACCGCCGGGTGAAACAGCACCGCAAGTTCAGCCTGAAGCACGAGCTGGAACACAATTTGGCCCTGGTGAGATCCGGGCTGGGCCTGCCTTCCGGCGAGGGAAAAGAATACCTACCGGAGATAATTATCCCGCCGGACCTGAAGGAGCAGACGGCCAGGAAACTGTCCGGCATCATAGACATCAACCAGCCGTTCATCGTCATTCATCCCGGCAGCGGGGGGTCGGCCAGGGATTGGCCAATCCAAAAGTTTGCCAAGGTGATAGATCGAATTCAGAATTCAGAATTCAGAATTCAGAAAATAAAAGTAGCCGTGACGCTGGGGCCGGGCGAAGAACACATCAAAGAAAAACTGCAGGCTTATCTTAAGACCCAACCGGCCTGGGTGTCGGGGTTGTCCCTGCCGGAGCTGGCCGCCTTTCTGTCGCAGGCAAAATTAATGGTGGCCAACAGCACCGGGCCTCTCCATATTGCCACGGCGGTGAGGACTAGGGTGATAGGACTGTACTGCCCGATGATCCCCTGCCACCCCAAACGCTGGGGGCCGTATGGTCCGGGGCATGAGACCCTTGTCCCGCCGGTTGAACTCTGCCGCAAATGCGTCGGGCAAAAATGTCATGAATACGACTGCATGGAGAAGATCACGGTGGATGCGGTTTTTGCCCGGACCGTAGAATCATTCAAAAACAAGTTTTAATTATTTTATCGGGAATTATGAATTTGTCAAAAAGACCGGTTCCTTTGTTTTGCTTTTTGTCTGTTCTGCTTATATCAAGCATGGCCATGGGAGACAGCACTGCGGTAGACACTTTGAAATCAGTTAACCCCGGGAAAAAACTGAAACGCGGAGAGAAGCTGACCTATTCCATAGAATATGCCGGGATCAATGCCGGCTATTCCTTCATGCGGGTGGACAGCGAGCTGACCTGGGCCGGGGGCCGCCGGGCCTATCATATCGTTAACGAGACCTGGTCCAATCCCACTTTTTCGTTCTTCTACCGGGTGCACGATCGGATCGAATCCTTTGTCGATTACGATAAGATGTACAGCCTGCGTTATCAGAAGAAGATCCGGGAGGGCAAATACCGCCACGAGGAGTCGGTGGAATTCGACCAGGAGAATAAAAAAGCCGTCTACAGCACCGGCCAGATTATCGATCTGATCCCGGAGGCCAAGGACATCCTGATCTCCCTGTTCTGGGCCCGGCTGTTTCCTCTGGAGGTGGGCCAGTCCATCTACATCGACAACCACACCGACAAGAAGAATTATCCCCTGGAGGTCAAGGTCTATCGCCGGGAGACGCTGAACACCATTTTCGGCAAGGTGGAATGCCTGGTGGTGGAGCCGGTCTTAAGGACCCCGGGCCTGTTCGAGAGCAAGGGCCGGCTGTGGGTGTGGCTGACCGACGACGAAAGGAAGATCCCGGTGCTGATGAAGAGCAAGATCCTCATCGGCTCCATCAACGCGGTGCTCAAGGAATACAACCCCGGCATCACTGAAAAGTAATCATTATTTTAGGAACGATAATGGGAAGATATCCCGAGGCCGATCTGACGAAGGTCAAGCGTCACTCAATAGCCAAACGAAAGAGCCGGGTGGGACGAGACAATTTGGCTTCGATACCCGATCCGGGAAAGCCGCTGGAGGATTTCATCAATGGCCTGCCCGATATCCTCAAGGCCCGCGACCTGCGGGAGGTGGCGGCGGCGGTGATCGGTGCCCGCCGCAAAAAGCGCCCGGTGATCCTGATGATGGGGGCCCACCCCATAAAATGCGGCCTGAACCCGGTGATCATCGACCTGATGAAAATGGGCTTCATCACCGGCCTGGCCACCAACGGGGCCGGGGCCATCCACGATTTCGAGATGGCCTGCTGGGGGCGAACCTCGGAGGATGTTTCGGCCGGGCTGGAGGACGGGTCCTTCGGCATGGCCCGGGAGACGGCCGACCTGATCAACGGGGCGGTCATCCAGGGCGACGCCCAGGAGCTGGGCTTCGGCGAATCCCTGGGGCTGATGCTGAACGAGGAGAAATTTCCTTATATCAACCACAGCCTGCTGGCCGAGTGCTATCGCCTGAAAATCCCTTTCACGGTCCATGTGGCAGTAGGCACCGACATCATCCACCAGCATCCCTCGGCCGACGGGGCCTCAATAGGCAGCGCCAGCCACCGGGATTTCAGGATACTGGCTGCAGAGACAGCCAGATTGTCGGGCGGGGTGGTCATCAACCTGGGGTCCTCGGTGATACTGCCGGAGGTCTTTTTAAAGGCCCTGACCGTGGCCCGCAACCTAGGCCACCCGGTGAAAAACTTCACCACCGCCAACTTCGATATGATCCAGCATTACCGCCCCAACCTCAACGTGGTCCGCCGTCCGATTTCCTGTGGCGGCAAGGGATATTCCATCACCGGCCACCATGAGATAATGCTGCCCTTGCTGGCGGCCATGATAAAGAGCAAACATATCAGCAGAAAGGGAAAATGAGCAACATCTATGCCGTGGTCCTGGCCGGGGGAAAGGGCGAGCGTTTCTGGCCAAAAAGCCGGGAGAACAAACCCAAACAACTGCTGGCTCTGGCCGGCCAGAACAGCATGCTGCAGGAGACCCTGGATCGGGTGGAATCTTTGACCAGCCGGGAGCGGCAGTGGGTGGTGACCAGCGCCGATCTGATCGAGCCCATCAAACAGAGCGGGATAAAGGACGTCAGGCTGATCGGCGAACCGATGGGGCGCAATACCGCCCCGGCCATCGCTGTGGCGGCGGCCGAGATATTCAAAGAGGACCCCTCCGGGGTGATGATGGTACTGCCATCGGACCACCACATAGGGGACATAGAGATGTTCCGCCAGGTGCTGTTGCAGGGCATGGAGCTGGCTGAAAAGGACTACCTGGTAACCATCGGACTCAAGCCCGACCGGCCCGAGACCGGCTACGGATATATCGAACGGGGGGAGGTCCTGCCGGATTGCCGCATTCCCTGCTTCATGGTAAAAAGCTTCCGGGAGAAACCGGATATGGAGACCGCCCGGAGATTCTACCGCAGCGGGTATTTTTACTGGAACGGCGGGATCTTCATCTGGAAGGCAGCCGCCATCCTGCAGAGCTTCAAGCAGCACATGCCCAAACTGTACGAACCATTGATGGAGTGGCAGGCCCAGGGCGGCCTGGCGGCCGGCAGGGAGAAGTTCGCCGAATTCTACCAGGCGGTGGAGAAGATATCCATCGACTACGGGATTATGGAAAAGGCCGACAAGGTGGCGGTGATCAAGGGTGAGTTCGGCTGGGACGACCTGGGATCGTGGGAGGCCCTGGAGAGGTTCCATCCTAAGGACCAGCGGGGCAATATCAAGCTGGGCCAGGTGGAAATGCTGGATTGCCAGGACAATATCGCCCTGTGCGATGAGGGCCTGGTGGCGGCGGTGGGGGTCAGCGACCTGATCATCGTCAAATCTGGCAATGCCGTGATGGTCTGCCCCCGGTCAAAGGCGCAGGAAGTGAAAAAATTACTGGAACAGGTAAGGGCCAACCAAGACCTGAAAGAATATCTATAAACAATTTTCATGGGCGAAGGAGACCTTAATGAAGATCAAACATTTATCAATTATCCTGATCCTGGCGGCGCTGGCGGGATGCTCCGCCAAAAAACCAGCGGTGCAGGAGCCGGTCAAGGAACCGGTTGTCCAGGAGCCGGTCAAGCAGCCGTTCACCGAAGTCACCCCGGCCGCTCCGGCCCCGGAGACCACGGGGAGCCAGTATGTTGGCAGCAAGGGGGCGGTCCAGAGCGTCTGGGGGTGGAGGGTCCAGATATTCGCTTCGGCCACCCTGGAGAACGCCCGCAAGGTGGCCGAGGAGGCCAGGTGGAAGTTTGGCGACCAGCAGATCTATGTCTCCGAGGCCGAGCCCTATTATAAGGTGCAGGTGGGGAATAACCTTACCCGGCGGGATGCAGATAATCTCAAGAGCCGGGCCAAGGCCCTGGGATATAAAGGGATCTTTGTGATAGAGGTCAACCTGGCCGAGTGAGCCGGATCCCAAAAATATTGCTGTTAGGCCTGGCGGCATCGCTTTTTTCAATGCCGCTGTGGGGGGCCGATCACCGCATCAGCAAGGCGGTGGATGCTCTGGGCAACGATGTCTCCGGCGACCGCCAGGCGGTGACCATCGGGAAGCCGGCCGGCCATCCCCTGGTGGTGCAGATCACCGATGCCCGGGGCCGGCCGGTGGCCGGGGCCAGGGTGGCCTTCGTGCCGGTGGGAGAGGGCACCGCCGAGGTGGAACCCGATACGGCGGTCTCCGACGTCAAGGGCAATGCCATCTGCCGGATCATTCCTCATAAGCAACTGGAGACGATCTATATTCAGGCGCACCTGGCCACCGATTCCAAAAAGGCGGTCACCTTTTCTTTCAACTCCTACCAGAATCACTGGTGGCTGATATCATTGCTGGGGGCCATCGGCGGCCTGGCGCTCTTTCTGTTCGGCATCAGATTCTGCTCCCGGGGCCTGCAGAAGGCCGCCGGCACCAAACTGAAACAGATGCTGTGGAACCTGACCGACAACCGCTTGAAGGGCCTGGGGGTGGGGATTCTGGTGACGGGCATCGTCCAGTCGTCCACCGCCACCACCGTAATGCTGGTGTCCCTGACCAACGCCGGGCTGATATCTTTGAGACAGGCGCTGGGGGTGATCCTGGGGGCCGATATCGGGACCACCATCACCGTCCAACTGATCGCCTTCAAACTGTCCGATTACTGCCTGGCCTTGGTGGTGGGCGGATTCCTGGCCATGATGATAGCCGGAAAGCGGCCCTGGAGATATTATCCCCAGATAGTATTCGGCTTCGGCCTTATTTTCTACGGCATGAAGCTGACCGCCGATTCGTTGCTTCCCTTGAAATCCATGCCCTGGTTCCTGAGCCTGTTCGCCGGGATGGGTTCCCTCCCGCTGCTGGGGGTGCTGATCGGAGTGATGTTCACCCTGCTGGTGAGGTCCTCGGCCGTCACCATCGGGATAATGCTGACTTTGGCCTTTCAGGATATTATAGCCCTGCCGGCCGCCATGCCCATAATCATCGGGGCCAACATCGGCACCTGCGGAGCGGCCCTGATGGCGGCCTGGGGCGGCAATCAGGAATCGATAAAGGTGGCCTGGGGGCACACCATCTTCAAGGTCCTGGCCGGAATCGCGGCCCTGATCTTTATCGTTCCTTTTATAACATTGGTTCAGAGGTTCGGGGGAGATACCGCCAGGCAGATAGCCAATGCCCACACCATTTTCAACGTGCTGGCCTCGCTGCTCTTCCTGCCCTGGCTTAAGCCGTTCGGGAAATTTCTCAACAGGATGGTTCCGGTGGTCTCCCCCCGGCAAAAAATATTCGGGCCAAAATACCTTGATGAGCGGGCTTTAGAAACGCCGTCGTTGGCTATCGGCCAAGTATCCCAGGAGTTACTGAGAATGGCCGACCTGGTCAGGGATATGCTGGTCCGCTCCTGTGATGTTCTGGAAAAGAACGATATCAATCTGAGAAACCAACTGGTGGCCGATGACGATAAGGTGGACCTGCTGGAGGAGGCCATAACCCCCTTCGTGGTCAAGATAACCCAGGAGGACCTCTCCGGAGACCAGTCCAGCCGCGGGGTGGAGTTGCTGTATATCGTCAATGATATCGAGAATATCGGTGATGTGATCAGCAAGAACATCATGGGACATGCCGCAAAGAAGATCGAACAGCATCTGGCCTTTTCCGAGGAAGGGATGGATGAAATCAAATCGCTCTACCGGGAAACCCTGGCCACCCTGGATATGGCCATAGGAGCCCTGGCCTCCGGCGATTTGGAACTGGCCAGAAATGCTCACAACCGCAAGGATCAGGTGCTGGCCCTGGAAAAGGAGCTGTATAAAAAGCACCTGGGAAGGCTGCAGGCGGGATTCAAGGAATCCCGGGAGACCAGCACCATGCATTTGGACCTGCTGAGCGATTTTGAACGGATAAATTTTCATGCCAGCCAGATAGGGGCCGCCCTGCTGGGCCGGGCCAAATAAAAACAAAAGGAGAAACAGATGGCAAAGCTCACCAACTATACCGAAAAGCTGGTAAAAGAGGAACTGAAAAATGTATTGCTGGCCCGGGGCGACCTTTGTCACTGCCGCACCTGTCAGCTTGATATTATGGCTTTCGCGCTAAATAAGCTTCCTTCTTATTATGTGGCCAGTGAAGGGGGGCATATTCATACCATGGTCAATATGTCCACCTCCCAGCTGAAGGTGCAGGTTATTGCCGCGCTGGTCAACGCCATAGACGCTGTGGCCAAACATCCCCGCCACAACAGCAAGAAGGGGCTTAATACCGTATCCCGAAAATAGAGCATCCCGTTTTCTGTGATTCAGACAGTAGACCTTTCTTAAATTCGAAGCACGAAACCCGAAACACGAAACAATATCAAATGACAAAATACAAATGTTCAAAACCGCGGCACTCACGAAGTGGATCGTTGCTTGGGTCATTTGGATTTGGAATTTCGGATTTGTTTCGGATTTCGGATTTTTAGTCTTTAGTCCAGTGTCTAAATTGCAGATCCTGTTTTGCCTGGCGCCGGTTGTGTTGACAATCGGCTCCTTTTCGGGTAACATTAGACCGGAAGTGTTCACACCAGTGAGGATATAATGACCTATTTCAAAAGCTATAATAAAAACGCCATTGGTTTGGAGAATGACTGGGGCGATCTGTTCGAACTGCTGTCCAGCCTGGACAGCACCGAGATCGAGGCCTGGTTCGAGAGCCGTTCTCAGAGCGGGTTCACCCTGGAGGAGTTCGTTCATTTTTTGAACAACCTGGAGCACGAGGAGGTCCAGGACTGGCTGTGGATGCACCGTCAGGAGTTCGCTTCGGTGTTGGCCCGCCCATCGTTCAATTTCGACAACAGCCAGATCATCGATTCGGACGACCACTGGCAGAAAGTGTTCTTTCTGTCGCCCAATAACCAGGGGGACATCAAGGAATGATCAAAAGGCTCAGCATACTGATAATCGCCCTGGCCGCTGTCGCCATTCCGGCCCGGGCCGAGGACAGCGGGTTTTCCTTCCTGCGGGTGCCGGTCAAGGCCCTGCCGGCCTCGCTGGGCGAGGCCACCGTGGCCATGGGGGGCGATGCCTCATGTATTCTTTACAATCCGGGGGCACTGCCTTACTGCAATATCAAAAAGATCTCGGCCGGGTATGTCAATTATATCGCCGGCATCCAGATCGGCAATATAACCTATGTCCATCCCTTAAAGGAAAAATCCGCCGCCGGCCTGTCATTGTCCTACCTGAACAGCGGCGATATAAAACAGACCACCCTGCTGGATCCCACCGGAGCGGGACTGGGGGATTTCAACTACTCGTCTTTTGTCCTCCAGGCCAGTTATGGACGGGAACTTCTTAAAGACCTTTACGCCGGAGCAAGCCTCAAGGGCATCTACGATAAGACCCTTGAGTATTCGGCGGCTGGCGGGGCGGTTGACCTGGGCTGTATCTACCAGCTGGACCCGGCCATGGTGGCCCAAAAGATTTTTATGGCCAAGGGAAAAAGGAACTACGGGACCAGTCTGAAACTTGGGTTGTCGGTTAATAACATCGGGATGGTGGCCAAGGCTTTCGTCGCCACCAAGGAGAAGATGCCTTTGACGGTCCGGGCCGGAATGGAATACCGTCCATTCTCCGACCAGCTGGTCATTTTGCTGGCCGGCAACAAGGCTATCGACAATTCCTTCAAAATGAATTTCGGCACGGAATTGAATTTTATAAAACATCTGTCACTTCGGCTGGGATACAACGGCAATCTGGGGGATATCCAGAACGGTTCTGACCTAGACGACTTTGCCGGCCTGGGTGCCGGCTTCGGCATCAAATACAAAAAATATTCCATAGACTACGCCTACACGCCTTTCCCCGGATTGGGCCACCCCATGAGGCTGGATCTATCGCTTGAAATCTAGAATGTCTTGACCATGGGGCGGCTTTGACCGCCCGTTTTTTGTTTGAACTTATTACTGGAAAATCAGATCACATGAAAGTAGACATCATCAACGATCAGCCGGAACACAGCGGGGCCGGGGTATATGCCTGGAATCTGTACCGGGCATTAAAAGACCAGGCAGGTATAAGATTCGTCTATTATAATTACCAGGCTGGCTCCTGTGACTTTTACGGCAAAAACGGCATGGACAGCAGACTCTCGGTAGCTAAATCAATCGCCAAGCCTCTTTTCTGGAAAAATTGCAGCAGGGCCTATGAACACTGCGAAAATATCCACATTCTAAGCCAGAACCTGTCCTTTCTTAAGCCCGGCAAAAGGCGGATAATAACCTGCCTGGACCTGATCCCGCTGATAATGCCGGGCTCGCTCCTGGAAAAATACTGGCGCCGGATATTATATTCGGGAATTAAAAAGGCCGATCATATCATCTCCATCTCCCAGGCCACCAAGGATGACCTGGTCAGGTTCTACCGGATAAGCCCGGATAAGATCACCCCCATCATGCTGGGGGTCTCGCCGGAATACCATCTCCGGGACAAGACAGAATGCCGGCAGAAATTGGGCCTTTCGATAAGCGATAAAATTATCCTGCATGTCGGCACCCCGGCCCCCAGGAAAAATTTTATTACAGTTTTAATGGCCTTTAATCAGATAACCAAGTCCCGGCAGGATGTCCTGTTGCTTAAGGTGGGACGGATATCGAATGCGGAGCAGGCATACATATCATCGAATGATCTGTCCGGCAGGGTCCTGGTCAGGGATAATATCCCAGGTGATGACCTGCCGCTTTATTATGCCGCCTCAGATATCCTGGCCTTTCCTTCGCTATACGAGGGATTCGGCCTGCCGGTACTGGAGGCCATGGCCTCGGGCTGCCCGGTGATAACCTCCAACACCACCTCTCTGCCCGAAGTGGCTGGCGATGCCGGGATAATGATTGATCCCACCAATCAAGAATCGCTGAAGAACAAGATATTGGAAATACTGGAGAACATCAGATTATCTGACGAATTGACTCAAAAGGGACTGCTTCGGGCTAAGATATTTACCTGGGAGAATACGGCGGAAAATACGTTGGCGGTCTATAAAAAAGTCTTCGAATAAAAATATTTATTTTTTGCTTGACACCGGGTATCATTAGAGGTATATTTCTAGTATAAATAGTCATGCTTTGGAAAATAATGTTTAGGAGTAAAATAATGAAAAAGATAGCGGGGATCATCATCATGGCCTGTCTTTTTGTGGTCGGGCAGAATGCCTGGGCCGAAACCTGGCGGGAGGCCAGCCAGGCAGATTTCGCTGACGGGGATTTTAATGCCAATGTTTTTACATCCACGGAAGGTAGCGACAGCGGGTGCTTGAAATCCAATCCGGGATCAACGTATGACTTAAACAAAGATGGCAAATCGGATCTGGTGATCAGCAATATGCAGGGCAGTAATTCATATATCTATTGGGGCACGGAAACTGGGTTTGACAGCACTAACCGAACGCTTTTGCCTACAAGCGGTGCTACGGGTAACTCTATAGCTGATTTGAATAGGGATGGTTGTTTGGATATTTTATTCAGCTGTTTTTATGGTAGCTATTCAATAATATACTGGGGCAGCAAAGACGGCTTTAACAATGGTGATACGACCTTGCTGGGCTCATCTGGCGCTCATGGTAATTATGTATGTGACTTGAATCATGACGGTGGTTTGGACAT
Source organism: Candidatus Edwardsbacteria bacterium (assembly GCA_018821925.1). Lineage (NCBI taxonomy): Bacteria > Candidatus Edwardsiibacteriota > Candidatus Edwardsiibacteriota bacterium. The sequence continues at coordinate 656 of JAHJLF010000047.1, read as the reverse complement.
CATAATATCCAATTGGTGGGGTTCGGAATCTTATATTTACTGGGGAGACAATAAGGGGCATTTTACCAACTATAATAGGACGGCATTGCCTACAAGTCAGTCATACGACGTTGCCGTGGCAGATCTAAATAAAGATGGTCGTTTGGATATCGTTTTTTCCAATGGCTGGGATCCTTCGCATAATTCCTTTAATGCTTATTCCCTTTACTCACCAGATTACGCAGGATTGGGGTAAAATGGCCGTTCTGGCTCTGTAAATCCCCGTAAAGTCCTTGGTTCTGCCAGCAGGGTAAGCCGTAAAATATCGTTAAAGACCTCTATTGGGTGCTGGCGGGCGTTAAATCTGGTGGTATATTCGTTCAAGTAGTTCTGAACGTGCTTTTTTGACACGAATTTATGGGTTCCTATCAGCCAGGATTGCAAATTTGCGAATACTCGATGAACCCTTGGTAGCTTTTTACTGGCATCCTCCGGGCTGTCAAGACGCATGAGCTTGTGGACATACCCAATTTTAGATAATCCGTTGTAGCCCTTCCAGCCATCAGTCCTGATGGTGCTATGTGGCATTACATGGTCTTTGACAAACGAATTGATGTTGACCTGGCTGGCCGATTCCACCGAGCGCAGGCGGATCTGACCAGAAACGGTCTTTTTGG